>CAZMRQ010000001.1:0-66683 GCA_964568795.1 uncultured Gammaproteobacteria bacterium
GCTGAATATGAACCAGTAATAGAGGCCAATGTTGCTATCATTTTGATGGACGCGTTTTTTATCCCTTCAGAATTAAAACTCGTAATTTCCTTTGAAAAGTCAACACTTGAAAATTCTGTACGGTCAGTAAGCAATACGCTCAATAAACTACCAGTTTCCGTACAGTTTGCACCTTTGATATTGTACATCTCCTTGTGTTGGGCTATAAACTTTCTAAGCTCATTCTCTCCCGTAAGCGATTTCGCCTTTTTATCAGCAGGATCTTTGAATAACTTCCACGTACTATCGGCTTGCTTCACATAAGGCGCCATGCTTTTTTTACTATCCCCAAAAGGCCTAATCATACCAGCGGGTGTGACAATACAAGGAAGAAAAATCATTTCCTGTTTAGAGCCTTTTTCTTCCACCGGGGAAGTTGCTTTTGTTACCATAACCCTACCTCCTTCTGTAATGAGTATGTTTATTATAAGTCATCATGCATGTCAGGAAACCGGTTATTTTGTTTTTTGTATGTAATTCATGGCATTACGCGTTCTGTAGTTTTTCATGCGCTTTATTGTTTTGCTATACACGCTTGTGTGTGGCGGTTGATAGATAATTGGTTGTAGTGGATATATTGTTCTTGTGAATGTCAGAGGCGCCATTGGTTTATTAAAGGGGCGTGTTATCTTAATCGAATAGCAACATTGCCTCGGGAGAGATAATATTCGGAGTTACTATGGTTTATTGCTATGAGATCAAGAGACTTTCATGCTACTTATAATACGCGTTTGTGTCTCTCATCTTAACGGCAAGGCAATTAGGAAGGCATTCAGAGCCAGTGACTGGGTAATGATGTGTGGCATCAAATAAGCGGGTCTGTGCTGGGAGGCCAAACGCACTTGTTCTTTGAATACCGATGCCTTCGCAAAAAATAGGTGGGGTCGCTGTGTGCTTCTTGCATGGATGAGGGAAAATACACGTGCTCAGGAGTTTCGATAAAGCGCAATATTAGGCTAAAAAGCAGCGATATATGCAGGATTTACTGCGTATAGAACAAATAATTTTCTATAATCTCTCTATTCTCTTGCAAAAAAATAGCAAAAAGATATAGACTGTCATATTTATAGGTTGAGAGGGAAAACATATGGGACGAATACGTGTTTGGGATGGAAAGCTAATTAGTAAAGAAGACCCGTTTCCAATTACTCCAAGAGAGCGGTGTAACGAAGTAGCACGGATTATTGATCAAATCATTGTCTCTATGAGCGATGAGAAATGCTATTATCATAAAGATGGGAAAGAAAGTGGAGAGAAAGTCAATTTTACTTCTGAGGGAGGGGCTGAAGTTCCTGATTTTTTAACAATGTTTCATGAAGATATCATCGCTATGTTTATGGCTCAAGAAAGTGGATTGGAGCCGATAAAGCATGGAGTAGAGAAAATGGGTCTATTTTTTAGCAGTGCTAAAGCCTCCTTGGGCCAATGCGAGAAATTTTTGGATGGTTATAAGGTAAAACACAAGACCTATAAGGATATTGTAAACAACTTGATGGCAGTTTTTTTAAAGCGTGAAGCATCAGGGGAGTCATTCAGGTGGCCATCAATGAAAGATATTGTGAATCAATGCTTTAATGAGGAAGGTTTGTCTGCCCAAGACAAGGCTGTTGCTGCCTTGTTGCATTTTGCGTTTATTCCATTGGCTATTCTGCAGCCTTCTGTAAAAAGAGGGGTCAAGCTTGTTCAGTGTGCCATTAATATTATATGGATTGTGATTAAAGCCCTGGGTGATCTTGTGGGACTTTTCCAGATTCCAGCATTGACTAATAAACTGGCAGATGTTTTTAATAGGTTTTTACCCGAAAGCTTAGCACACAAGGCAAATGATTTCTTGCTCGGCAATGTGGCGGAAGGAGCAGCGAAAAACTTTGATGATTTAAGGAAAGACTTTCACGCGTTTTACTCTGAAACGTCATTTGTAGTTGTTGCTGGGCTACTGGAAGTAGTTTTATGCATTGCCAGTTGCAGCCATCATGCTGTTCAGGGTCTGTATTTAGCTGGGAGTTCTCTTAACGATACTCGATCGCCAGTTGTTAATGCTTAATGCTGTCACAGCTGCACTGTCTGCGTACACCTTTCCCTAAATTTTTGAGCCTCTGAGGCTGGAAGCGGGTGTTGTTATGGCGTGTGAGCGGGTTGTGATGGACCAGGGTGATCGTGCTTTGGTCTGACACGGCGACCAAACAGTCCTTGGCTGCCTGGGGCCAATCTTCCTGTTGCAGCAAGCCACCATTCTTTAGCATTTTTAGCCACGCATTCTTTCTTTAGTTGAGTCAGATGTATTGTATTAAATTTATAAACATTTTCAGAGTGACCAAAAAGGTGTTTTCCTTTCCCATGGACAGGAGTTTCTTCGCCACTGGCGTCTGTGTAGTGCATAATAGAGCCATTATAGTACAAAGCCATGTAGCACTCATCCATGGGGGCTTCTGGACATACGAATTCATAAATTAATGCTTTTGGCTCACGGCTCTCTGGATCTAAAAATCGGCCTTGTTCGTCTAGGGCAACTTTAAAAAAAACCTTTTGCCTGTCATATTCGTTTTGGGCTGTTTTGTAATAGTCTTCAGGACAGAAGGCAAGTGCCGCCCCTGTGCTTGGGCAGTCCGCAAGGGCTTGTGTGCCGATATGGCTTGTGGTAAAAAACTCACGCGAATTATGTGAGTGTTGAAATGGTGAGTATTGAAATTGATGCCAACCGATACGTCGGTAAAATAACATGCTTTCATCTGTTGAGGTCAGTGAGAAAAGTGTGGGTGCTGGGAACTTTTCATCGACAAGTTTTTGGTACATTTGACGAAAAAGACCGTGGCCACGGTGTTGTCGAATAACAAATGCATTGTTGATGACAACATGAGAGGGCGACTTAACTTTCCACGTTAGAAAATCAACCAAGCGTCCTCCATTCCTGACAATGAGCGCTCTTCTTGTGCCTCAATCATCCCATAGATCAATGTAATTTCTCTCAAGCGGGTATGTGCTGCTTGGTTTTTTTGTTTTATTCTGATCTAACCATTTGATGATAGTGTCTCTTTGCCTCTCAGCATTTCCTGACATGAATTTTAGTACAAATGTGGGCATTATTTTACTCCTAAATATCTATTTATTGACAGTATCCATGGCAGTGTAGATAGTTCGAAGTTATTGTCAACTTAAGACAGTATAACGGTAGGTAGACTAGTGGGCTATCTAATTTTTTTATTTAATATAGATGATCAATGCATCAAAGTCAGGGTTAAAATTGACACTGTATGGGTTTATTGCCACACAGTCAGCTGTGGATGTTTGATTAAAAAATATGCTCATTAATTTTGCAACAATCGATAACAGTGGGTATAGCAGTATGGCATTGAAAAAGGCATGTGTCGTGTGCTTGGCTTGTTTTTAGAATATTGATTATATCCCCTTTTCCTCTTTTTTCAGCATTTATTATGCCAGTCAACGATAATAATATAACAAGAGGTTATAGGTGTCAATCAATGCCATATGAAGATATGTATGAGGAGCCATATAAAAGCAATCCCGTACTTAGGTTTGCAAGTGCCTATTTGTGCTCTATAAAAGAAAGTGGCAGACCCATTGCTACATTATTTGATTATCTTTTGGGGCGTTTGTACGGAGGAAGGAAGTCGAATGAGCCATTTATAGGTTTAGATTTTTCTAATCCACAAAACATAGTTGAACTTGCCGTATGTACACCATTTTTAATACGAGAGGTTTGGGAGAGTGGTGATAGAGAACTTTATAAGAAAATGCGATATTTTTACCAAACTGCTCATCAGGCTTGTAAAAAAATAAAACCAAGTCAACTTAGTGATATTCCTGTAGAGGGATTGATGACACATAATGCCCGGCTTCCTGCTTTGTATGCAGGCGATCGACGAATCCAGAAGGAGATGGATGAGTCCGTGGAGGCGGGTGTTATTGATGAGGAGAAATTGCATAGTCAGGCTATAAGTAGGGCTAAATTTAAGAAGTTGGATCGTCAGTTCAATGATCCACGATTTTCTTTTGCAGCCGCTGCTGAAATGATGTCAAAATTTATAGTTGAGCGTAGGAGCTATAACGTCACAGCAACGCAAGTAGAAGAGACATTGCGGCATGCCTATGAGCTTTTCTTTGCAGTTGATCCAGATAATAAAGTGTCTACAGAGAGGGATAAAGTCAGTTGTGACCGTATAAAGATGCTACGAGGCATTGACATGTGGGGCAATCCTATTGAGGCTGGTGGGAGGGGCGCAACCTTTCTAAGACGAGTATGTCAGCATCAGATAAATTACCGTGGAGGCCAGAAGCAAGTTCACGGAATTCATAAACTCCCGATCAGCGAGGGTTATTGCCATGGGTTTTCCAGTACACTGGCAGCCACAATCCAAAAGGCCGGTATAAACACAATGAGCATAAAACAGCTCACACAAAAAATTGATAGACTTGCTGAAGTACACGGCCCGGACTGTGATAGATTTTTCGTTGATAGCGCAGCGTTTGTTCAAATGACTCAGCATATGGTACATTACCAGCCAATAGATGAGAGCCAGGTTGTTCCAAAAGAAGAAGGCATTTATCAAAGATCTCTTATAATTAACTTTTCGCGAGGCGCGCATAGGGTTTTGCTGATAATTGTGAAGAAAAACGATGATGAAAAGATTATTTTGAGAGACCCGAACAGTGAAAGGGCACGCGTTTTCAATGGTATGGCTGAGGTAGAAAATGAAATAAACGGCAGGTATAAAGCAGCAAAATTGACATACCAGGAATTCCCTCCAGAAACACTTTCTCAGATTAGAGGTCCGTGGGAGGTAGGAGGTGTTAAAGAGAAGTATGAAAAATTCGAAGAAATGCTACCCATAGATCAAATGGCAGAAATTATTCAGTCTCCCGGTCATTATTATTATAAAGACGGTAATAACTACACACGAATAGATAATAGTGACGCAGATGTCGAGGAAGGCTCAATTCTGAAACAAGGTGCTCCTTTATATTATATCTTGGGTGAAAATAGTCCGTTGAAAATTGATGTTAGCAAAGCCTCTGATGCCTACAAGATTGGGACGATATCAAAAAACACACCAAAAGCAGTGATGAGAGAGATACAGATTGGGAATGAGCCAAAAGGAGAGTATAGAGCATTCAAACATGAACTACCAGATGATGAGTGGTTGCAGAAAGTAAAGGAGCAGAGTCAGTTATTCTCGGATCTTTGGTCTTCTGGATTTGACCATCAAATCACACCAGAAAGAAATTCTCATCAAAACATCAGTTTGACAGGAAAAAATGATACGATACGAAGGTTTTTCAGAATATGCTTAAGAAGGCCTGAATACACAGTCACCGTAAAGCTGGGACATCAACAGCCTCACACTGTGACAGCTAAAAAATGGGAGAATGTAGAACAGGAAGTCAAGAAGCATATTAAAGAACAATCAGAGTTATACCACCGTGTTTATATAGATGAGCACATTAGGGGTAATTCAAGAAGGTCGTGATGATAAAACAGAAGGCTATTGCTTGGAGGTGGACAAGGGGTGTAAGAAACTTGTGTATAAAGTCATATTTCAATGAATTAGATATGGTTTTTTAGATATCAACATAATTGAAGCATAAAAACGCTACAAGAAAAAGTGGACTACATGTGTGGGTGTATACAGTCAGGATAACAAGAGGCTCACGCCATGCAGCAGTTATTTAAGATGCTGCGGGTCTGTACCAGAAGTCAAAAAAGAGTGAAGGAAGGAGAGGCATTATGCTATTTGTATGGCTTTGATTTTAAAAAGTAGGAATGTTCGCACGAGGGCAAGTGTTGTTAAGGAAAACCGCACCTAACATCTTGAAGTTAAATGGGGATATATTAATAGACTTTCTTTGCTTCGCTAGGACCTGCGATTTTATGATGGCTATTGAAGGAGTCAGACGTCAGATAGAATGGAAGATTGCAATTTCCGAAAAGCAATGTGTACTGATATAGGGTAAGATTTGTGGTATCTGTCATTGTAAAATAGAAATATTCATCTTTCAGATACTAGAAAAGGTGTAAATTTCTGCAAGAATATGGCTGATGAGGGATGGGAGAGGTGGCTAACAGGACTTTGTAAATGCCATGCAAGAAAGCACATTGGTGGAAGAAGATGTCCCTGATAGTCTGCCACAATTTAGCAACCCTAGGAAAGCACACCACAAAGTTAATAGCGTTTTTTATTAGAATACAAGTGACAAATGCATCAAAGTCAGGGTTAAAATTGACAGTCTATGGGTTTATTGCCACACTGTCAGCTGTGGTATTTGAGCAGGCATATGGCCAAGAAAGATTTTCTGACATTTGATGCGTTTTACGGAAAGGTGTTTGGGGAACGTTGGAGTTGTCTTCGGGACAGTTTATCGCAAGAACAAATCTATGCGGCTCTGTATTCCCGTGATGCCCATGTGGCTCTTGCGTGGGAATACCCCTGGATGACGTTGCAGCACAAAGAACAAGAAAGCCGTGATGCTTATTTTCTTGATCCCGCATCTGCTTGGGCCGCTTGTCAGTTGCCAATCAATCCAGGTGATAAGGTGCTCGATATGTGTGCTGCCCCCGGAGGCAAGAGCTTGGTTCTTTATAACCGGATGGGAAGCGGCTGCACACTTACATCCAATGAGCTCAATATGCGAAGGTCTGAACGGTTGTCTCGAGTCATTGAACGTTTTAAGAGAGATTCGCATTGGCAGTGTGCAAGAAGAGACGGGTCATGGTACGGGCTGCAACAGCCTGGCGAGTATGATGCGGTATTAGTGGATGCGCCTTGCTCTTCAGAGAGGCACTGGTTGCAAAAAGATGAATGGCTGGCCAATTGGCGTGTGAGTCGAACTAAGCGACTGGCTGTGACGCAGTGGTGCTTGCTGGCATCGGCATGCGATGCAGTGAAGGTAGGTGGATTTGTTCTTTATCTCACTTGTGCGCTTTCAGAACAGGAAAATGATGGAGTGATAGACAAGGCTTTGAAAAAAAGACGGGTCTGTGTACATCATGTGGATAACCCTTATGAAAAAACCCGTCATGGGTTTATGATTCTGCCTGATAGAGCCGATGGCTGGGGCCCTATTTATGGATGTTTGATTAAAAGATACGCGCATTAGATGCTTGTTTTCTTTCTTCTTTTAGTGCTGTTTGACCTTAGGGGATGTCCCGTGGTCGGCTTTGCCGTATGCAGCCATCTTAGTGCTGGTGTTTTAGTGGATTACACGTTAGAGTATCTTTAGAATAGAAAAGGGCAATGATGATACTCTGTGTCTGTAATCAAAAAGGCGGTGTCGGAAAAACTACGCTGGCGGTCAATCTTGCCGCAGCCTTTGCTACAATGGATTTGAAAGTCTTATTGTTGGATCTTGACCCACAAGCGAATGCAACAACTGGTTCGGATGTGCCGGTCATGCCTGGAGCACACGGGATGTTGGATGTGCTAACAGGACAAATGCCTCCTTCTTCAGTGATTGTGTCGACAGGGTATGGTTATGATGTTCTGCCATCTTCACATGCCTTAACCAGGCTTGAAATTGAATTGTTGCAACAGCCTCAACGGCAGGTTCTACTAAAAAAAGCCATTGAGCCCTTGCGTCAGAAATACCATTTCATGATTATTGATTGCCCCCCTGCACTGAATATTCTAACTGTGAACGGACTGATGGCTGCAGATGAGCTTTTGGTGCCTGTGCAATGTGAGTATTTGGCCCTCGAAGGGCTGACTAAGCTTATGAAAACACTCAAGGCTCTTGAGAAAAGCGTGGGCCGTGGATTTCCTTACCGTATTTTGCGGACGATGTATGATGGCCGAGTGAGACTGTCGAGGCAGGTGTCTGATCAATTGTGTAATTTTTTCAATCAAAAAGTCTGTCATACGATTATCCCGCGTAATGTGCGTGTGGCTGAAGCTCCGTCACATGGAAAGCCTGTGCTTCACCATGACCCAGAAGCACAAGGTTCATTGATGTTTCTCGCTTTAGCCAGTGAGTTACTACAGACCTATCGCTTGGAGCAACCTATATTAGCAGATAAGCAACATCTATTGGAGGTATTTGAATGACTGTGAAAGCACTTGGGCGAGGCTTGGCTGAGCTCGGATTGGATGCTATTCTGAATGAAACTGACGTTGCGCAATCGCTGTGTCAGATCCCTGTTGGTCAGATTGATCCAGATCCCCAGCAACCGCGTCAGCATATCACTGAAGAAAATCTTCAAGAGCTAGCTCAGTCTATCCAAGCACATGGCATTATTCAGCCAGTATTAGTATTGCCACGTGGTGACCGTTTTCAGTTAATTGCAGGGGAGAGAAGATGGCGGGCTGCACAAATTGCGGGATTAAATAGCATCCCAGCAGTGATTGGCGATTTCTCTCACCAACAACGGCAGGCTGTGGCATTGGTCGAGAATATTCAGCGCGAAGATTTGTCATCAATAGAGCAAGCCCGAGGAATCGATCGCTTGATGATAGAGCATAAACTCACTCATCAGGAACTTGCCGATACCCTTGGGTTCTCACGCTCACAAGTCAGCAATCTTCTGAGGCTATTGCAGCTGTCGCCGTGTTCTCAACAAGCTTTGTTAGAGCGGACAATACATATGGGGCATGCCCGATGTTTGATTGGCTTAAGTAAAGACCAACAGAAACAAGTGATTGAGAAAATCCATGCTGAGGAATGGTCTGTGCGCCGCACAGAGCAGGCAGTGAATAGATTGCATCAGCCTGTACGTCAATTGATGAATAAGCCAGTCAGGATGGACACGTCGCTTTCTAAGAAGGGGTGCCAATTCAAAATTCAGAAGACTATGAAAAAGACAACCTTGGAGGTCAGCGTGAAAGATGAACACCTCTGGCATGAGCTATTGCAATGTATGGAACAGTGGTGTGATCAAAAATGATTGGCGGACCTTGAGTCCAGTAACGTCATTGCAGAAACAGTTGTCAGCACAGGAGGCTGTCACTGAGGTAGTTCAAGCCGCTGTTCCTGATAGAGCAATTGTTCGTGCTAGAATCAAGTCAGACTGTCTGCATGTGCTTGTGGAGCAAGGGGTATGGGTATTGCCTATTAAAGATCAACTGTACCAGTTATTGCCCAGTTTATCTGAGAAGTTGTCTGTGCCTTTATTGCATGTGACAGTCAATAAATATTTGGCATCTGGGGAGATAGAATGATTGATAAGGAGCGTGTTTGTGATACAGGGTAATACACGTGCTTGGATGATTTGGTGCGCAGCCATAGCGTATTATTTCTATCAGTATGTCGTGCGGCTAAGCCCAGCTGTGATGGTGGCCGATTTTTCCCATGATTTTCATATTTCAGCTATGACATACGGTCTGATTTCTTCTTACTATTTTTACAGCTATACATTGATGTCAGTACCGGCAGGTGTGATTATGGATAAAGTGGGCACGAAGTACCCTATGCTTGCAGCTTGTGCATTGTTGTCCCTTTCTTGCTTTCTTTTTGATCGAGTGCACAGTGATTCAATCATTGACGCTGAACTCTTACGCATAACGATGGGTGTAGGCTCTGCATTTGCTTTTGTGGGCGTTCTGCGTTTATGTGCTTACTGGTTCCATGAAGAAAAATTTCCAATGATGTGTGGACTAACCAATGCTATGGGAATGCTAGCCGGTTTTATTTCTTCAGGCCCATTAGCACTCATTGAACAGAATTTTGGTTGGCGAAACATGTATTATTTTTTAGCTATATGTGGCTGTGTGGTATGTGCATTGATATGGGGCGCGGTCAAAGAAAAGCCCAGCACAACCGAATCCCCCAGAAAAGGTGTGAAATCGAAAGGCGCTCTCAGGGTGTTGTCTTCTCCTTTTAATTGGTATATGGGGGTCCAAGGAGGCTTTTTTGTGTATCCGGTAGCAGGTTTTGGTGCTTTGTGGGGGGAGGGCTACCTTGTTAAGATGTATCAGATTCCTCTATCGCTTGCTGCAGAGTTGGTGGGTCTTTTGTTTATGGGTGCGTTACTAGGGACTGTGTTTCTGGGCTGGCTCATGGTTCGTGTAAAGGCAATAAAGTACTATTTAAGTGCTGCGTGTGCATTGCTGGGCCTGATTGTGAGTTACTGTATGATTTTTATTCCTGTTTCTATCCCATTGATGAGCGTCTTAGTGTTTTTTCTTGGGGTATATACCGCTGGGCAAGTGATTATTTATGTGTTAGCAAAAGAACAATTTTCGAAATCTTTGTCAGGCATGGTGGTTGGCCTGATTAATACCTTGTTGGTGGGGCTTAGTGCTCTTTCACAGCCTTTGATGGGCATGCTGATTTCAAAGCACTGGACTGGAGAGACATTACATGGCAACCCAGTTTATCAGCTGTCTGATTTTAGTTTTGCGATGTCTTCTATTCCAGTTATTTGTGCATTAAACTTAGTCATGAGCATCCTTTATTGTCGCTATCAACAACGTGTAATCATTGCTTGATGAAGCTCTCTACAGGGGGGGGCTGTGTGAAAGAGATAGGTTAGTAGTCTGAATATGCTTGACAAGATGATTTATAAGTATTAGTTTATGGAAAATAACTTCGTTATTCCCCCCCTTATTAATTGTTCAAAAAGGATGCATGTATGTCCGCAATAGCTCATATTACCGATGATCAGTTCAAGCAACAAGTGCTTGATGCTGATAGCCCTGTTCTTGTTGATTTCTGGGCTGAGTGGTGTGGCCCATGCCGCATGATTATGCCTATTTTAGAAGAGGTGGCAGGGGAGTATGAACATTTAAAGATAGTGAAGATTAATATTAGTGAAGACCGTCAAACAGCAGAATCATACGGGGTGCGTGGCATTCCCACACTGCTATTGTTTCAGGACGGTCATTTAGTGGGCAACTGTGTTGGGGCCTTAACAAAAGAACAGTTGATCGAGTTTTTAGATCAGCATTTAACAGTAGGTGAATAATATATGACCATTAACATTAACCAGCTAAGAAAAAAGCCATTAGAAGAGTTATATGAATTATGCAATCAAACGCAACAACCTTTGCAAGGAAGGCCATCACGCAGTGATCTGTCATTTCATTTAGCAAAACATTTTCATGAGCAAGGCAATGAGCTTGAGATAGTGGGAGTGTTGCAACAAATGGAAGATGGGTACGGCTTTTTACGGTCTTTGGAGTCATTTAAACCAGGACTAGACGATATATATGTGGCACAAAAACTAATCAGCAAATACCAATTGCGTTCTGGAGACACTGTTAAAGGAAAGCTGCGATTGCCGCGGGAGCGTGAGAGATACCTTGCTCTGACAAGTGTTGATGAAATTAATTTTTTGCCCCCAGAGAAGAATAAAACGCTTTTGCCATATAATGATTTAAAAGCTTATTTTCCGGTTGAGTGGCTTAAACTTGAGCAAGGGAGTGGGGCACGTGAAGATTTGACTGGACGCATTATTGATATGGTTGCTCCTGTGGGTAAAGGTCAGCGTTCGCTTATTGTGTCTCCTCCTAAAGCAGGTAAGACAATGATGTTGCAGCAAATTGCTAAATCTATTTTGCGTAACAATCCTGAGAGCCATGTTTTTGTGTTGCTCATAGATGAACGACCAGAAGAGGTGACTGACTTTGAGAGAAATGTAGACGCTGAAGTGATCTCATCTACTTTTGATGAAGCACCATCAAGCCATGTACAGAAGGCTGAACTTGTTTTGGCTCGAGCTAAACGCCTTGCAAATGCGGGCCATGATGTTGTTATTTTAATGGACTCGTTAACCAGGCTGGCCAGAGCTTATAATACGCTAACACCTGCATCCGGAAAAATACTGACAGGGGGGCTGGATGCCAATGCGCTGCAGCGACCACGAAGGTTTTTCAGTGCTGCCCGGAATATTGAAGGAGCAGGCAGCTTAACCATTATTGCGACGGCACTAGTGGATACAGGATCCAAGATGGATGATATCATTTATGAAGAATTCAAAGGGACAGGGAATCATGAAATACACCTTTCTCGGCAGATGAGTAATAAGCTTATATATCCTTCTATTCAATTGAGTCAAAGTGGTACCAGACGTGAAGAAAAACTCGTTCCTGAAGAGTATCTCAATAATGCCCATATACTCCGCAAATACATGGCAACAATGGAAGACATGGGTGCGTTAGAATTTTTGATTGATCGCATGAAATCGAGTAAAACAAATTTAGAGTTCTTTCAGAATATGCGTAAGCGTTAATGCATGATAAAAAAAATTAGAAATGTTGCCATTATCGCTCATGTGGATCATGGCAAAACAACCTTGGTGGATAAACTATTGCAGCAAAGCGGTTCTTTGGGTCGCAAACAAACTGCCACACGTATCATGGATTCCAATGAGTTGGAGAAAGAGCGTGGCATCACTATATTAGCTAAAAATACGGCCATTGATTGGCAAGGTGTGCGCATTAATATTGTCGATACGCCTGGACATGCTGATTTTGGTGGAGAGGTTGAGCGTATATTATCCATGGTGGATGCTGTGTTGTTGGTGGTGGATTCGGTCGAGGGGCCTATGCCACAAACAAGGTTTGTGACGCAAAAAGCTTTTATGCATGGGTTGACCCCGCTTGTTGTCATTAATAAAATTGATAGACCGGGTGCACGGTGTGATGCTGTCATCGATGAAATATTCGATTTATTTATTCAGCTTGACGCAACGGATGAACAGTTAGACTTTTCTGTGATTTACGCATCAGCCCTGCAAGGCTTTGCAACACTGTCACTTGAGAAGAGCTCATCGGATATGGCACCACTTTTAGATTTGATAGTTGATTCTGTTCCGGAACCAGATGTCGATCAGTCAGGTCCTTTTTTGATGCAAGTATCTGCACTTGATTATTCCACGTATGTTGGGGCCATTGCGATAGGACGGATAAAGCGCGGGCAGGTCAAACGTCAAATGCCAATCATTATAACGGATAGCCAGGGGCAACAAAAAAAAGGAAGAATTAAGCAGGTTCTTGTTAATCATGGGGTTGAGCGCATAGACGAAGAGACAGCCCAAGCAGGCGATATCGTCGGTATTGTAGGGGTAGAAAGGCCAAAAATATCAGATACAATTGCAGACATTGATCATCCTGAGATGATGGACCCTTTGGATGTTGATGAGCCTACAGTGCACATGACATTCATGGTGAATAATAGTCCTTTTGTTGGACGGGATGGTCAGTTTGTGACGAGCAGGCAATTGTATGAACGGTTGCAACGTGAGCTCATTCATAATGTGGCACTTCGTGTTGAAACAACCGAAAGCTCTGACCGCTTTAGAGTTTCTGGGCGTGGAGAGCTTCATCTTGCTATTCTTATCGAGACTATGAGACGTGAGGGGTATGAGTTGGCTGTGTCACGTCCACAGGTTATATATAAAACCATAGATGGAAAGAGTTGTGAGCCAATTGAGCGGTTGGTGGTGGATACACCGCCAGAGTTTCAGGGGCAAGTGATGGCCTTACTAGGGCCAAGAGGTGCGCAAGTGCATGAAATAGGCCATTCAGATCAGAGGATGCGTATAACATTTATTGTGCCAACCAGGGGTCTTTTTGGTTTTCAGACTGCTTTGCTGACTGCAACACAAGGAACAGCTTTAATGAGTCATGTTTTTGACCATTATGCGGTTAAACAAAAAGATGTAGTAAGCCAAAGAGTTCAAGGCGTCTTAGTGGCCAATGCGGCAGGAACTGCCACGGCATATGCCCTTTGGAACTTGCAGGGTCGGGGCAGGATGATGATCAAGCCTCAAGAAGAAGTCTATGAAGGGATGGTAGTTGGCCTGCATTCGCGTGAGAATGATTTGGTCGTTAATGTACAAAGGACCAAACAATTAACCAATGTCCGTGCCTCGGGGTCTGATGACAATATCCTTCTTACTCCGCCATTCACTTTGACTTTGGAAGAAGCAATGACCTGGATAGGTGACGATGAACTAGTTGAGATAACGCCTAAATATATGCGCATACGTAAGTACTACCTGAGGGAAGTTGAAAGAAAAAGAAATCGGCCAATTAACTAAGGCTTGCTGACAAAGTTAAAGGGGGCGGTGGGGCGACCTTTTCTTGCTTTTCCCTTGGTTTTTTCTCGATGTGAGGAGGAAAGATGTCACAGGGTGAATGATGCATAGACACGGATTCTTTTCTCTTTGCTAACCACTGTTTCAACTTACTTACTAAGGGCATTATTGTCATGTCAGCACATAGTATTTGATACGCTTGTGATAATGTTGGCAGATTCTTATCGGAGAAGCAATTTGCAAATAATAATGTGAGATGAAAGAGAAGTACTTCACGAATAATGGTGGGAATGCTGATAATCAGAGCGACGCTTAACAGTGCTTGATAAACATATTGGCGAGGGCCTATCCGTATGGCAAAAGCGTAGTTGAGTGTTAGGAATACTTCAGTTATGAAAGAAACACGTCGCAAGTATGTAACAGCTGCTTTACAAATAAAATAATGGATTATACTTAAGCAAAAAAGAGCGTTACGGTATTTCCCCCAATTTCTAAATTCTTTTTTTAAAGACTGAGATAGATTCACTTGATAAGGGAAGTTACGGAGAATCGTGAAAAAAAAGCCGGACCTAAAGAGCGGGATATAGTCTGAAAATTTTGCTTTTCTCAAATAATATTTGATGAGGATGCTGATATTTTCTTGTTTGTCTTGGAACTGAGAGTTTTCACGAATCAGTTTGCAGCATTCTATTATTAAATTTCTAAGCTCTGATAAAGATGGGCTTTGAGATAGAATTTCCTGAGGAGAAAAAAGGCATAGTATGATTCGTAAACCTTCATCCCCCGGGGCATTCTGTTGACTATTAAGGTGTTCGGCCATTATCTCGAGGCAATGTTCACGTGTGGAATCACTGTAGTAAGATATGCTTTTTTTGATTGCAAGGTACGCACCTTCGAGGGCAAAAAATTCTTTGGTAAAAGTAGGGGTTAGTTTTCCAGAAATCATCGAAGAATTAGCATCTCTAGGGAGTGATTGCAATAATGAAATTTCATTAAGCCCACAGACGCTTATGTGTGTTGCTGCTGAGAATAACAGATGGGTGTCGATTAATGAAAAACCAAAAATCTGATCTGTACAGTTTGAACAAAAAATAATTTTTTCAATTGTTGTAGTTTCTGAAATATCAGGGAGTTTTGTTATGCTGAAATAGGGGTAGGTCCATGGTTTCGCTTTAGCTAAATTAATGAGCTCGATTATTTGGCTTTGATACTTAGAGTCGCCATTTTCAGTCGGCTCTTGACTTGGCTTGTCAAAAGGAGTGTTAATAAGTAGACGCATTAAAAATCGAGATATATCTGTGGAAGCACGCGATGAAACCTTTCTTTCTGGAGTAAAAAAAGGAGAGGGGTCCTTCGTTCCTTCAGGACTGCTCTTAGGCTCTGTCTCTTTTTCTTTGTTATAGGATCTAATCTGTTCCGTGAGCCATAGGGATAGATCCCCAGCTTGGTTAGAAGAAAGGCCTCTTTGTTCTTTTAATGCTTCAATTATATCTTTTTTCGGATCTTTTTTGAGAAAACTTACGAAATGGGGTGATGGGAGCATGCCTGTGTTGAGGTACTGTGATGATATATTTTTATTTCTAGTATAAATGGATGAAGTGATCATCTGTACAATGAAATTTTTTAAGCCTTCTGGGGTGAGATCCACTACTAGAAATGCATGAGCATATGATATAAGGGATGCTTCATGAGGAGAGGCACACATGCCTGTTGCTTCATTCATGATTTTTTCGGCAGCTTGTAAGTTGCCCTCAAGAAACTGAAACTTAGCACGATAAAGTGAAGTACCTGTGTCTTTTTGAGGTAATGGCAGCTCTGGCTTGTGAAGATTCTCAATAGTTGTGTTATAGCGTATTTTGAAAATGAACAGCAATTCAGTTAACTCTATTTGACTCTGATGGAGTTGGCTTTGTGATTGACCCAGTTGTATATAGTTTGTTAGAACCTTTTTATGCAGCCGTGTGCTTATTTGATCGAGGCCAAGCTCATAAAGGCAGTCAGCAACATGATGGTGTAAGTTCTGAAGATAAGCGGGGGCGTTGAGTTTTTTCATCAAGTTAATGGCATATAGCGCATAATAGAGGGAAAGGGCTTTATTTTGCATAAATAGGGCATAACCTAAGCGCATTGCACACAAAGCTTGATCTACACCTTCTAAATTAGGAAACACCTCAGTCATTTTTTTTATTGCTTGTGTATACTGACCTCTGACGTAGCTTATGTAGGCTTGCATAAGAATATATCTGGGATTTGAAGTGTCCGAAAAACGATAGGGGTATAAGTCAAGCAGTGTAGTCGCTATTGATAGGTTGTTAGGATCACAGCTATGAATATGAGACTCCACACATATAAGATATTTACCGGCGTCTGGATGATCTGAATCTATAAGATCACCCCATAGTTGTCGAATATGTCCCCATCTCTGCTCTTTCCGCATGACATCAATTCCTG
Source organism: uncultured Gammaproteobacteria bacterium (assembly GCA_964568795.1). Lineage (GTDB taxonomy): Bacteria > Pseudomonadota > Gammaproteobacteria > Comchoanobacterales > Comchoanobacteraceae > CAZMRQ01. The sequence continues at coordinate 16,478 of CAZMRQ010000001.1, forward strand.
TAAGACTCTCAGCTTTAGAGGAGGTAGGGGAGTGCTCTGGCAAAGACTGTGAGGCGAGAGAAATAATAGTATTAAGCAACGAAGCAATTTCTGGATTTAGGGAGGAGGCTGGCCATTTTTTTTTGATGTCATCTACAGAGGATATAGCCGGTTGTTCATTAAATATACAAGATAAAATATGGCTTGGCTGATGAGGGTGCGATTGTTCAGCCAGTTTCGTGTAGTGATCAGCAATTTCTTCAAATTGTTTTTCAGATTCTCTGTTAAGCGATATGAGCTTTCTATATGCAGCTGCGATCAATAAGTGTTGTAAAGGCAGTCCACTGTGGTGATACATTTGTTGAGTGGGCAGGGCGTCTAGAGTCTGACAATATATTTCTAAATCGATCAAAGGAATATAGTTTTTGAGCAGGGTTGTCCGCCATTGGACAGACACATCGATGAACCTGCTAACAAGTGGTTGCTTGACGTAGTATGAAGGGACTAATCTAAGAAACTGTCTTTCAATTTCAGAGAAGCCTGGCAGTGAACTATTCTTCTTGCTATCGGCGGTAGTTGAATGAAAGATTTCCAGCCACTCATTTGGTTTATTTTGTTGTAAGTACGTGAAAACCCTAAGAATGGATGCAAGGTATCGATCAGTTATTTGACATCGGCGCATTTTTGCTATAAACGGATGCCTAAACTTAGAAGGCTTCAAATCTTTGTCCAGCTGATCTAGGGTGATATGATCTTTAAAATGTTCTGTAAGCCATTCTCTTTTTGCATCGTTCATGATCATGTTTTTATAGCCTTCAACGAGCCGTTTGTCGGAAGAAGTCACAAGAGAGTGGGGGACTATATTTGTATGGACGCCCTGAAGACGGAAAATCACGTCTTCCCAATCTCTCGCAATGCCAGTTTTCTCGTGCATTCGCCAATTTTTTTGTTTGTCGATCAGAGCAAGGATCTCGGGGTGTGTTTGATGCGGTGAATTTTGCTTCATGGGTCTATAAAATTAGTATATATCTTACTATCATAGCGTGATCTAAGATGCTGTCAATGAATGCTTGCAGTTCTCAGAGGCTTATCTGTGCCATTCAGTGGTAGGATCTCATTAATCTGTGTAATATATAGTATTGGCTTTTTATATATGACATAATGTTTGAAAATCAGGGTGTTCAATAACTATGCAAACAGTATTAGCCAGATGGGTTCATGAAGACAACAAGCTTATGCCGTGGGTGGTGTGCTTGAGTGCAGGGCTCTTCTTTTTTTATGATTTTATTCAACTCAATATTATGAGTAGCATTGGCACATCATTGGTAGGAGAGTTTCATTTGACGGCGACTCAGTTAGGGCGTATGGCGTCTGTTTATTTGGATGCACAGGTCGGCTTCTTATTGTTTAGTGGGTATTTATTGGATAGGGTGTCGACGCGAAAACTCATATTAGTGGGCATGCTAGCCAGTGTTCTCAGTACGGCGTGGTTTGCTGTTTCAGCTGATTTGAATATGATGAAAAGTGCACGAGCCGTTGCTGGAGCTACTGGTTCTTTTTGCTTTTTGAGTTGTATTGTCTTGGCCACACGGTGGTTCAAGCCTAAACAAATGGCAACAGTGACTGGAATTATCGGTTCAATGGCAATGCTTGGTGGAGCTATGGCACAAAGGCCAATGGATATGCTGGTGAGTTCTTGGGGGTGGCGTTATGCCATGCTTGTTAATGCAGTTTTTGGTGCCTTGTTGTTTGTATGGATGTGTTTTTTTGTTATTGATAGTCCTGATGGGAAGTCTCATGTACGCCAATCACGGCAACTTTCATTTTTTAAAAGCATCGCGATGGTTATCAAAAAGCCACAAAATTGGCTGGCTGGGTGGTATACAGCATTAATGAATTCTGTGGTGTTTGTCCTAGGAGCTGTGTGGGGAACACAGTATTTAATTGAGGTTCATCATCTGACTCATACACAGGCCACATCAATTACTATGATGATATTTTTTGGCACTACATTGGGATCTCCTTTGGTAGGGGTGATATCTGATAAGATGGAACTACGTAAAAAGCCGATGATATATGGCTCGTTGATGTCACTGGTGCTTATCTTCGTCCTCATGTCCAGTACAATGTGGTCTGTGGTTTCTTTAGGAATTATTTTTTTCCTTTTAGGTTTAGTAACGAGTACTCAAATAATTACTTATCCTATTATCTTTGAATCAAATCGAAGTGATGTTGTAGGGATGTGTGAAAGCTTTGCCGCAGTTATTATCTTAGGAGCTGGGTCTTTCCTGCAGCCATTTTTTGGCATGATCATGGATATGGGGAAAACAGCAGCCAATAATGGATACGTCTCCAGTGATTATCAAACAGCTATTTGTTTGTTCCCAGTTTGCTTTATCATCAGTTTTGTGTTGAGTGCTTTTCTAAAAGAGACAGGCTGCAAAAAGATTTCATAATATTTAGTCTACTTTGAAAGCATAGTCGGCATAGGGCTGTGCCGAATAGTAACTGTGGCAACTTAAATGCACGCCATGGCTTTTGCAATGAGTGAGGCACGAGTGTAGTCCATTAGAGGATGAAGGCATATGGCAGCTCATACAAGCATTTTTACAAGCCGTGATCGTTTGTGTCTCTGTGAGTATATGAGAAGAGTGGCTTTCAACAACGTGTGATATTAAATAAGCTATGATGATGAGACACATGGAGACGTATACAGTGATAGCCTTTGATGTCATGATTTTCCCTAAAAGATCTATTTTAGGTGTATACAACATTTTTTCCTCTAGGGTGTGATTTTCTAAGAAATGTGATAAGATACAGAAAGATACAGGCCTTGCAAGCATCTGAGGGATAAGCGGTGATCTATTATATTTGGCAAAGAATTTTACTCATTGTACCAACACTCATTGGTGTTTTGCTTATTAATTTTGTTGTTATTCAATTCGTCCCAGGTGGTCCGGTTGATCAGGCAATTGCTGAGTGGCAAGGCGTGGAGAGAATTGGTGTTGTATCCTCTGTAAGTCAAGACATGCTTTCTAAATCAGCTTCGAGAGATGTTGATGAAGAGCTGGTTTTAGAACTGAAGAAATATTACCATTTTGATAAGCCTGCTTATGAAAGATTTTTATTGATGCTGAAGCAGTTTGCCACATTTTCATTTGAAGAGAGTTATTTTCATCATAAACCCGTTATTGAACTCATTAAAGAAGCGCTGCCAGTATCAGCAAGTCTGGGGATTCTGAGTACATTATTAATCTATTTTGTGAGTATTCCATGGGGCATTCTCAGGGCAAGGCATGTGAACACACGGTTTGATGCTGTCAGTGGCTTGGTACTGTCCTGTGCTTATGCGCTGCCTGCATTTCTTGTTGCTTTGCTCTTACTTGAATTTTTTGCATCTGGGTCATGGTTTGCATGGTTTCCTTTGCGTGGGTTAGTGTCGGATTCACAGCTAACAGGAGGGGCTTATTTCATTGATTGGTTATGGCACATGGTTTTGCCTGTTCTGTCCATGTCTTTGGGAGGGTTTGCTGCATTAAGCTTTTTAACACGTAACAGTTTTCTAGAGGAGGTGCGTAAGAATTATGTTCTTTTGGCACAAGCTAAAGGGATGAGCTATAAGAAAGTTCTTATCCGGCATGTATTTCGTAATGCCATGTTGATAGTGATAGCGGGTTTTCCAGCTGCACTTATTGGCATGTTCTTTACCGGCTCACTGATGATCGAAATTATCTTCTCTCTTAAAGGGTTGGGCTTGCTGGGGTATAACTCTATTTTAAATCGGGATTATCCTGTTGTTTTTGCTAGTTTGTATTTGTTTTCATTATTGGGACTGATTGTTTCAATTGTGAGTGATGTGTGTTATTCGTGGATTGATCCAAGAATTAATTTTCAAAAGAACAAGGAGTAGCCGGTGCAAATGGGGAAATTATGGCAAAGGCTGATTCGGCAGAGGTCTGCACGCGCATCTTTTATGATCTTGCTGGCCATGTTGGCCGTATCATTTCTCGGTCCACTAATATGTAATAGCCAGCCATACTTGGTGTCATATAAGTCCAAAATGTATATGCCAATAGTCTATCAAATGACAGAGAACGAGATAGGCGGAAAAACTTCAATGGCACTGGACTTCCACCACCCTCAAGTCGTACAAGAGATCAACGAACATGGTTGGATGATATGGCCACCAGTGAGGTTTGATTCTCAGAGTATTGACTGGGAAAGAGTTGTCTCTCTTCCATCACCGCCATCGGGGCGTCATCCTTTGGGCCAATTGGAGGATGGTCGGGATACGTTGGCTGTTCTTTTAGGTGGGATTAGGGTGTCTGTGTTATTTGGTTGTTCGCTTACTTTATTGAGCACTGTTTTAGGACTTATTGTGGGCATGATACAGGGGTATTATGGAGGTTGGGTTGATCTGATAGGGCAGAGGATTCTTGATATATGGGCAAGTATACCAAGTCTGTATTTGCTTATCATTTTAGCTAGTTTGACTTCGCGTAGTTTGTTATGGCTGTTTGTTATTCTACTGTTGTTTAGTTGGATGAGCTTAGTCGGTGTAGTTCGTGCAGAGACTCTACGCAATAGGTCAATGGACTATGTGTCAGCTGCAGTGATGATGGGTGTTTCGCATACGCGGATTATTTTTCGACATATCATGCCCAACTCAACAGTCGCTGCAGTATCGATGCTCCCGTTTATGCTCGCAGGCTCAATGACTACGCTATCTGCTCTAAATTTCTTAGGGTTTGGATTGCCAGCTTATGAGCCATCATTGGGGGGGATTTTAGCACAAGCCTATAGGCATTTAGACGCTTCATGGTTGGTATTAACTGCTATCTTGACAACGGGAGGACTGCTGACGTTGTTTGTGGTTTTAGGTACTGCACTGCGCCAAGCAATGGACCCACATTATGGTTAGAGAGAGGAGTCCATTGTTGAGTGCCCACCTGTCTGTGCAATGGGAAGGTCAATACGTGCTGCAGAATGTTGAATTAGATATTTTGCCAGGAGAACTAGTGGCTGTTGTTGGTGAGAGTGGTGCAGGAAAGACAATTTTATTGCGTTCACTGATCGGACTGTTGCCGTTGAGAATGCACGCATTTGGGGAGATTAATTTTTCAGGGCATACTTGTTCGTTTGGAAATGATGAAGGCATTACAAATTTTCGAGGAGGCGATATTGGTTATATATTGCAGGAGCCGTTGAGTTCTTGGAATCCTGTACAGACCTTGGGTAAGCAAATTAAAGAGGCATACACACTGCACCACTCATCAGATGAACTCTTTTTAGAACGGGTGAATGAACTAGCCAATTGGTTGGGGATGCCAAAGTATGATAGGTGGGAAGAATCTTATCCTGATGAGCTAAGTGGGGGCCAGCGGCAGCGCTTGTTGATTCTTGTAGCTTTGATCAATCAGCCTCGATTGCTGCTAGCAGATGAGCCAACTACAGCGCTTGATCGAATCCATCAATTGCAGTGTATGGAGCAATTAGTTGAATGTAAAAAGCAAGGAATGGCAGTTGTGTTGGTGACCCATGATTTATCCCTTGTTAAAAAGTATGCAGATAAGTTAATCATTTTAAAAGACGGCGTCATCTGTGAACAAGGGTCTAGAGATGCTATATTCAATCATCCCAAGCACCCCTATACAAAGTCTTTATTAAGCAAGTGGCCAGAAGGGCTTGTTAGCTCATCGGACAGCACATCTCAAGTTATATGTGAGTTTAGCAAGCTTTCAGTTTGGCGATCAGTAAGAAAAAACCGCTGGCAATGGCGGGCAGACAATAAAAAAACGTTACACGGCATATCTGGAACAATTCATCAAGGCCAATCTGTGGGATTATTGGGGTTAAGTGGTTCTGGAAAGTCTACTTTAGCGCATGCACTGATGCGTCTTATTCCAAGCAGTGGAGAGATAATTTTGATGGGTAAGAACTGGGGTCAATTGAATGGCAATCAATTACGTATGCACCGACCTTGCATACAGTATGTTTTTCAAGATCCGTATACCAGTTTAAATCCACGCCTTTCAATCTCAGACATTATCGGTGAAGGCTTTGAGTCTGATGATAAGAATAATCTTATTCAGCAAGTGTTGGAGCGAGTGGGATTGACTCAAGACTTTCAGGACCGCTATCCCCATCAGTGTTCGGGTGGGCAACGTCAAAGAGTAGCTATAGCTAGGGCGCTTATACGAAAACCAAAGCTAGTGATTTTTGATGAGCCTACTGCTGCATTGGATCGACAAACGCAATTGCAGATTGTGCAGTTGTTGCATCAGTTAAGAAAAGAGTCTTGCCTAACATATATCGTGATATCACATGATTGGTCCCTGATAAAGGCCTTGTGTGGTATTGTGTGGGTTATGCAAGAAGGTCAGTTAATTGAAAAAGGGCCTACAAGCGAGTTAAGCCAGCAGCCTAAGTCTGAGTTATTGAAAATATTGGTGAACAGTGATGATTAAATTATTGCTTGGATTATCTATGGCATCATGCATGTTTGCAGCACATACATGTGATTCCTTTATTAATCTGAAGAATGGGCCGAAATACCGAATGGCTGATCATTTGTCCTATGTGAATCCACATGCGCCTATAGGAGGAAAACTCAGGCTAAGTTCTGTAGGCTCATTTAATCATTTTAATCCGTACTCACATAAAGGGGTGCTGGCATCAGGGTCAGGCTTGCTTTATGAGTCGTTATTAGCAAAAACACAGGACGACATGTATACATGGTATGGCTTGTTGGCAGAGAAAATATGCATTGACTATGAATCTAAAAAAGTCATTTGGCACTTGAGGCCTGATATTTATTTTCATCGAGGAGAGCAGTTGAGCGTTAAGGATGTTGTGCACTCACTTGAGATGATTAAAAAGTCCAAATTATTTGCAATGCGTGAGTTGATTAGGCCAGTTAAATCTTGGCAGGTGGTGGATGAGTTGACATTGGCTATGACAGTAGATCCTTTTGACCTGACTATTATCACGCAGATAGGTTCTCTGCCGATACTCCCATTGGCAGGAGAGTCACTGGTGAACGCAAATAAATCTATTTTGCCTTATGGAACAGGGCCCTATATTCTTAAAGAGGTCGTGAGTGGTAGGCGTATTGGTTTTGTTCGTCATTCAAATTATTGGGGGAAAGATCATTTTTTATCTAAGGGTCGTTACCGTTTTTCAGAAATTGATGTGAGCTATTTTTTATCTGATCATACAGCATTTATGTCTTTTCTAGCTGGCAAAATAGATATATGGCAAGAGTCCATATCAAAAAGATGGCAAAATGGGTATAAGCAAGAGGATCATTCGCACTGGATTAAGAAATGTATTCCTAGCCAACGACATCCAGGTGTGCAGGGTTTTGTGTTTAATATGAGAAAGCCTGAGCTACAAGAGCCATTGATCAGGTCCTTGATGATCAAGGCTTTTGATTTTAAGTGGTTCAATGAAGCTATGTTTTATAATCAGTACAAACCATTGAGGAGCTTTTTCACTGGAACAGAGTATGAGGCAGCTGTTAAGCCAACTGATGCAGAGATAAAGTTAGCATCACGTTTGCCAAACCCTTTGAGTGAATCTGAGCTCATGATTCAAGAACCACCATCTATTGAATCGATTAAACAGAAGCTGCTGGCAAAAGGGTATGTTTGGGACTCCGGACAGTTGTATAGCCCACAAGGGCAGGCTATTCGGTTGACTATCCCCTATTGGGATTCTGCATATCAGCGTGTTCTTATTGCTTACCGTGCTATGTTAAAGAGAGTTGGGATTACTCTAGACATTCACTTATTACCTACCCCAGATTACATCCATGTCCTTAGGAATCATAATTATGATTTAGTATGGACATCCTTTCAAAATGATTCTGTCCCGAATAGAGACCTTTATTTACGGTGGCATAGCAGTGGGGCAAAAAATCCGAGTTTGATCAATTTAGCTGGGACACATGATAAGAATATTGATTGGCTCGTCATGGACTCCAGCTCACTAGATAGGAGAGAGCATCAAACCAGGGTGAAACTACTTGATAGACTGCTCCGGCAACACAGACTTATTATTCCTCATTGGTATTTGGGGTGCGAGAGGTTTTCCTATAATAAATCATTAAGTTATCATAAATCGCCCCTCTATGGTGCAGACATTTTTAGCTGGTATTTCCCCTAGGGGGAGGGATCTTGGGTTGGTGAACTATCAGGATCTTGGGTTGGTGAACTATCAGGATCTTCTAAACCCGCGGCGCGGGTGATGATCTCTTTGTTAAGTGGTGGAGGTGTTGGTGGGATCGTTGGTTGCCAGTATTTTGTTGCTATCAGCAGAAAAATATCAAAGGGGAGACGAAGGTATTTTTGTTTCATATTCATGAGAAAATTAATGGCAGGGTGATAATCGCAAGTTTCAGCAAAATGCAGTTTGTGAAATATGAGATAAAAATTTTTGATACACTCTATGAGGGGCTTTTGTTTATGGAACTGCATGACTTTGAAGGCCTTGAGATTATAGTTTATAGCAGCTAATGCTATCTCTGAGTTGCTTACGCTGAGATAGGCTTCAAAGTGATTCCAGAAGGTTTCGGGGGTGTTTCCTATAGAAGCAGCTTTTATAGGATGGTCCGTAGTAACTTGTTGGATGTCTTCTTTGCTATGTAAATACCCCAGTTTAAACAAATAGCCAATCAGTTGCTCGCCATCCATGTTTTGCTGTTGTGTGTGAGAAACTTGAGAAAACATGTATGTGTCTTGATCACTTGTTTTGGGAAGGTCGCTGAGTAATGAAATGAGAGAACGAAGTGTTCTATAAGATCTTAGGGGTTCTGGGATGCATGTCATATATTTGTCGTATGCGCGGTATATTGTGTATGCGCTAGCCTTTGAGTCAGGTATGTCTATAGCTTTTCTGAGTTTCTCTAGCGTATCTTTTTCAAGAGATGCTGTCTCACATTCCTGTGAAATTAATAAGTTATGAATATGTATGTATGATTCTTTAAATGTTGATAAGTCGTGGTCTGTTGATTCATCATCCTTTGTCTCTATAAGATAACCTTTCTCCAGGAGCCATTCGATATATTGAGCATGATGAGGGATTTTCTGGAAGTCTTTGAGCTGTTCTGGCATTTTTGCTAATTGAAACCCGTAGTCTTTATAGGGCTTCAGGCATTCATCTACTGTTCTCGCCAAATATCCTCCAATAGTGGATATAAAATTTTCTGGCAGAGTTATCTGAGCTGTCTTTTCTAAGATTGAAATGAGGGTCTTTTGAAATGGCTGTTTTAGTATATCAATCTCAGATTGAGGAACATCACTAGACTCCAACTCAGTTATTTTTTGATAGAGTGAATCTAATAAGTTGTTGAGGCGACCAATTTTTGCATGTTCATTGAGAGATGGAAAGGTATCCTCGGTAAAGGGATCCTCTGTGAAGGGATCCTCTGTAAAGGGGTCCTCTGAAAATGGGTCCTCACAAGTTGTATATAGATGAGTGTGTAGCGAGTCTCTTGTAACTGTGTCACGCTGACTTAATTCCAAATCGAGTTGAGATTGCGTGTACTTGCTCAGAATCTCTTCAAGTTGTTCAGAAAATCCATTAACTGTGTCTATTAAATTGTTTTGATGTGATGGACAAAAAGTCCAAATAGACCATAAAAAATTCAGTTTAGTCTCAATGTTTTCAAAAAGATCCGTGGGATTATCCATGGGCAAGTCGTTCAATTCAGTAGCTTTTTTTTCTAATAATTTCAAAGATTCTGCAGCAGCTTTTTCACACAGATTAGTAAACGCATGAGTAGTTGAAAGATGACTAACATGATTGCAGGTTTGCAGCCAGGACATGAGTAATTCTGGAAAAGGCATCAGTTTTATTGATATTTCTTGCCGAAGTGAACATATCTGTTGTGTGGATAACTCCCCATTTTCAATAATTCGCTTGTTAGGGATCTGGTCACATATCCAGGAAAAGTAAATTTCTTTTTTTGTATAAAGATCTCGATCTAGGAGAAATGCGGAAATCAGATCAACGGGCAGGTCCTTATTTGTTGTAATTATTTTTTTAATATGTGTGACGACTAAATCAAAATAGCTGTCTAAGTTAGGCGGCATTGGGCTTCCGCAAAGGAATGAAAGCAATTGACTTAGCAAGTGAGAAATGCGTCCATAGATAAGGATGAGGCATATTTTTATGGGGATATCGTGTTTTATTAACAGATAAACCATCTGGATGATGTGAATGACAGGCTGATGGGCTAACTCTGTTATCGAGCCATCTTTAAGGACATTGTTCAAAATACGGTACTCAAAAGAGAGCTGGCCTAATGCTTTAACTTCTACATTACAATTGAATATTTTTTGGACCATAGTGATAGCGAACTGAAAGATTTGGCTGACACGGGAGAAAGTAAAGTTGAATAGGTACCAAGCACAATGCCCTATGTTTGTGGCTAAAGACATAGCAGAACTAACGAGATAAGTAGATAAGGCCTTTATATTATATAAGAGTTTATTGAGAGACTTCTCTGGCAGTGGAGGGCGGGGAAAAAAATTAAAATTCCCCCCTTGTAGAGGGAGGTTGTCAGCGCTGATTTTTTTTTGTATCCAGTGCCATTTTTGTGTCAAGAGCTCTTGTGGTATTTGCCAACCTTCAGCTATTGAAGTAGAAGCACGATCGATCAACGTTAAGCCATGCTTAACAATCTTATTAAAGAAGGCTCCAATATGTTGGATACAAGGACGCATTCGATCAAATCTGTTTTTTGGATCATATATGTCCATAGTTGAAAGCCCCTTTCAATGTCACTATTCCAGCAATATCAAATAATAATCATTGTAGGGTATATAATTTTTTCTGTAAAGCCCATTGAAGGATATTGTGTTTTTCAGATGATTGTATGAGATGTATCTTATTGAAATGAATTAACTAATTCATTTTTTGGTGCGTGTTATACAGATTAGACTATACTACTAATAATGCATAGAGGAGAAGAGGTTGTGAGTTTGGGAATGAATAAACAAGTGGTGGATGCAAGTATTGCTGTGTTGACGCGGTTGTTGGCAGACAATTATGTTTTGCAGGTAAAGACACAAAGTTATCATTGGCATGTGGAAGGTTTAGCATTTTATGCATTGCATCAGATGTTTGAGCAACAGTATAATGACCTTGCAGATGCTGCAGACGACATTGCTGAGAGAATACGGGCATTAGGAGGCAATGCTATCGGTACAATGGCAGGGTTTCTTGAGCAGGCGGCTCTGCAGGAGGATCATCAAGTGCATCAACGCAGTGATGTAGATATGTGCGAAAATTTGGCGCAAGACCATCTTTCTCTAGTGACAACAGCGCGGGCTCATTTGGAGGAAATAAAGGATTTAGCTGATGAAGCAACCATTGACTTGATCGTTGGGCGATTGAGAGAGCATGATAAAGCATACTGGATGCTCCAGGCTAGTTGTAGGTAGCTCTTTGCAGGACTATTCTTTATCTAGTCATGCCCAATAGATGACAATAGCTCTTGGATCTGCTAGTATTCGTTGAAATCTTTTTCTAGCAAATCTAAAATATGCAGCATATCCGCAACTTTTCTATTATCGCCCACATTGATCATGGCAAATCCACCTTAGCAGATAGGTTGATTGAGATGTGTGGAGGGTTATCTGCTAGGGAAATGAAATCACAGGTTCTCGATGGCATGGAGCTTGAACGCGAGAAAGGAATCACAATAAAAGCCCAGAGTGTGACTTTGAGTTACTGTGCACAAGATGGAAAAAATTACCAGTTTAATATCATTGATACGCCGGGCCATGTTGATTTTTCATATGAAGTGTCACGCTCATTGGCTGCAGTTGAGGGCGCATTGCTTATTGTGGATGCCGCTCAAGGTGTTGAAGCACAAACAGTTGCTGTGTGTTACACAGCAATCGAACAAAGCTTAGTGATGCTTCCGGTGTTGAACAAAATTGACTTGCCTCAAGCAGACCCTATGAAAGTAGCTGAGCAAATTGAAGATGTGATCGGCATTGATGCCACTGGTGCAGTGTCTGTGAGTGCAAAAACAGGGGTGGGCTTAAGTGAGCTAATGGAGCGTATTGTGGCCGATATACCTCCGCCTGAAGGTGATCCAGAAAAACCATTGCAAGCCCTGATTGTTGATTCATGGTTCGATAATTACTTGGGAATAGTCTCATTGGTGCGCATTAAAAACGGGGCATTAAAAAAAGGGGATAAAATCAAGATCATGTCCACCAATGCTTGTCATGAGGTGACTGATTGTGGTGTTTTCCAGCCTAAGAAATTCTCAAAAAAACAATTGGCTTGTGGTGAGGTGGGGTATATTGTTGCAGGGATTAAAGACATTAAAGCTGCTCCTGTGGGAGATACGATTACATTAGATAAGCACGAAGCCAAGAGCTCATTGCCAGGATTTGCAAGAGCAAAGCCACAAGTCTATGCGGGCCTATTTCCAGTGTCTTCTGAGCTTTTCCCAGCATTTCGTGAAGCGCTAGAAAAACTCAGTTTGAATGATGCGTCTTTGGACTATGAGATAGAGACATCCGATGCTTTGGGTCATGGGTTTAGATGTGGGTTTTTGGGTTTATTGCATATGGAGATCATTAGTGAGCGACTAGATCGTGAGTATGATATGCAATTAATTATGACTGCTCCGACAGTTGTCTACGAGGTGACTTTAAAGACAGGCGAGTTCGTTCTGGTTGATCGTCCTGGCAATCTGCCTCCAGTGATGAGAATTCAAGAGATAAAAGAGCCGATTGCTCGGGTACAAATTTATACCCCAGAGGCATTTGTAGGGGATATCCTATCCTTGTGTATGGAGAAGCGAGGGGTACAAAAAGACATGCAATTTATGCCGGGGCAAGTGTCGCTTAATTTTATGATTCCTATGGGCGAGATTATTCTAGATTTTTTTGATCGACTCAAATCAATTTCGCGCGGCTATGCATCATTGGATTATCATTTTGATCATTACAAGGCAGGTAAATTAGTCAAGCTTGATTTTCTCATCAATGGTGAGAAGGTCGATGCATTAGCGACTATTGTGCATCAGGAAAAGGCCTATCAAATGGGCAAGGCAATTACTGAGAAACTCAAGGAGCTAATCCCCCGGCAGATGTTTGCTATAGCAATACAGGCAGTCGTTGGCGCTAAGATCATTTCTCGAGAAACAGTCTCTGCTATGCGTAAGAATGTTTTGGCAAAATGTTATGGAGGAGACGTGAGTCGGAAGAAGAAGTTATTGGCCAAACAAGCAAAAGGAAAAAAGAGAATGAAGCAATTTGGACGTGTATCGATCCCTCAGGAAGCATTTCTGGCTGTATTGAAGCTCAATGATAAGTAATAATCTTGATGAAAGTCGTCTAATTTTATAGAATTTGTTCCTAATTTACCTTATGATGGTGAATGATATTTGGAGACTTGATGCATGATACAATTGCTTACTTCTTGGACACCTATTGCTGCTATTTTGTTAGGGGCTTTTTGTGTGATACAGCGTTTTATACAGCCTAAAGGCGCTCAGCATTCATGGTTGGAAGGATGTGATCGGTATTTCTTGTTGCTATTAGGCATTACTGGCTTATTGATTAAGGGCGTTGAGTGGACCTTGACGGTCGCTACTTTTTCTTTGATTGCAGGGTATTTGGTTGATCGTTTCTTTTTAAGTCGACGCCGCCGACATAAATCAAATTATGCTAATATAATCAAAGAGTATGTCTGGGTGTTTTTGGTTATATGGCTGGTTCGTTCATTTTTTGTTCAACCATACCGAGTGCCCTCAGGCTCTCTTGAACCAACAGTGTATCCAGGAGACTTCTTGCTGGTAAATCAATTTAAATATGGCTTTCGTTTTCCAATATGGAATGCAGAGTTTATTCCTGTTGATACGCCTAAGAGGGGTGATATTACTGTGTTCCATTACCCCAAAGACCCCAATACGCTTTTTGTGAAAAGGGTGATAGGATTGCCGGGAGATCACATTCAGTACCAGCATAAAAAATTGTTTATTAATGGCAAAGAGATTAAGCGCAAGTACGTGGATAACAGCGTCACTTTAGATAATCCTAATCTGGTTGAGTTATGGGATGAATATCTGAATGGTGTTGAACATCAGGTCTATGTCAATCCAAGAGCTAATTATGGAGAGGATGTTGATACCTTTGTGCCAAAAGACCATTATTTTGTTATGGGAGACAACCGCGATGGCAGCCATGACTCACGCCATTGGGGGTTTGTATCACGGTCTCACTTGGTGGGCAAAGCAATGCTGATTTGGTTGAGTATTGATGACGTTAAGTGGCGAATACGTTTTAATCGGATTGGCACGTGGATTTAGAACAGTTTGAAAAGATTATCAAGTATAGCTTTCAGAAAAAAGACCTTTTGCAGCAAGCTTTGACTCATAAGAGCTTTGGCTCACCTCATTATGAGAGGCTGGAATTTCTAGGGGATAGTTTATTAAATACGTGGGTGAGTATTTGGCTGATGCGCTTATTTCCTCATTTGTCTGAAGGAAGATTGTCGTTAATGCGTGCGTCCATTATCTCTCGAAAAACACTAGCTGAGCTAGGAAATAAGTGGAATGCTATGACTTATTGCAGGCAGTCTTTGCCCAAGAGTCATCAAAAAAATGCCAAGAGCGGAATTGCAGCTGATTGTGTGGAGTCAGTCACAGCTGCTGTGTATTTAGATTCAGATTGGCAAACATGCGGGCAATTTTTATGGTGCTGGTTTGAAAAGATGTGTCATAATGCGCATCATGCAAAGTTACATGATAAAACAGCACTGCAGCAATGGTGCCAGAAAAGGTCTCTTTCTTTGCCTGAGTACTCCAGTAAGCCATTGGCGCAGGGATTTGAGGTTGTCTGCGCTATAGAAGGCATCTCTCATAAAGTCAAAGAACACGGATCGAGTAAACGGGAAGCAGAGCTACTCGCCGCTAAAGGAATGAGGCTCTGGTTGGAGAAACACAAGTGTTAAAAACCTGTGCGCTGGTCGGGCGTCCGAATGTCGGGAAATCAACGTTACTGAATGCTTGGATTAATAAGCCGTTAGCTATTGTATCATCGAAGCCACAAACAACATGGTATGAAGTGGAGGGTGTTGCGAAGCTAGGCCCTGACTCATGGCTGATTGTTGACACGCCAGGCTTGCATAGCACCTATCACCGTGCGCAAAACAAACAAATGAACCGCATCGCAAAATCTGTCATGGATATGCAGGATGCCATCCTTATGTTGGTTCGATGTGGGCAGTGGACAGAGATGGATCAATGGGTGTGTGATCAATTGGCACACTTTGATAAGCCAAAGATATGTGTCGTTAATCAGATAGACCGTATGCCAGGAAAAGTGGTTGATTTTTTTCAAGATATTCCATCTGGCCTGTTTCAAGATGTGGTTCCTATCTCTGCATTAAAAAAGACAAATTTAGACCTATTAGCTGTTTCTATGAATCAGCTACCTATCCAGCCCCATGAGGAGCAAGTAGAGCAGCCATCAATCAAGTTCCTAGCTCAGGAAATGGTTCGTGAGCAAATTATGCGCTACACTCACAAAGAAATACCTTATTCAGTAGAAGTAGAGGTTTTCATGGTGCAAACAATCAAGGAGGCGTGTCATATTGAGGTGAAGTTGCATGTGGTGCATCAAAGCCAGAAGAAGGTCCTAGTAGGCAGCCAAGGACAAATGATTAAGCGAATTGGCATTGGCGCAAGACACCGTCTGCAAGATATTCTGGACACGCCAGTGGTGCTAAAATTGTGGGTATCTATTAGCAAAAACAAGCAAAGAAGGGCAGGAGACTCTCATGGTCGTTGAGAACAGAGTCTACCACAAAGTCATGTCTTTGACTCTTTTGTCTGTGCTGGCTGCTTTTTTCACTTATCAGGTTGATGCATGGGTAGGGAAGAATTTGGGGGCAGTAGTTTACGGTGATTTCAAGGTGGTCGTGAGGGTTTTTCACTTAGTGGGCCATATTGGTTTATTGGGTCAGGACACAATGATGATCATGCAGGCCAGTCAGTATAATAAGAAGAAAGAATGGGCGCTTTTTCGAGGACTTTTTGTATGGATACAACGAACGTACACGTGGCGGATGCTTGCCTTTTATGGTGTTCTTTTAGCAGTGAAGTGTGTCTATGATTTTAATCCAAAGTTTTTTTATCACCTCCTTAATTCGCTGGATCATCCTGGCTTTAGCCATTCTATGATATTTATATTATCTGCAGTGCCTTTTTTGGTGGCAGCAACATTATTTGAGAAATTTTTTATTTTTAGACGATTCTTTTATTTAGCACTTGCACCCAAGTCATTTTTTCTTCCACTGATATACCTGTTTTATGCTTACATATTTTCCATTGACTGGAATTTAGAAACAGCAGTGCATCTTTACGGTTATGCCTTTATCACCATTGCATTGTTTGATGCGGTGGTATATTGGCGACTCAAATTGCCAACGAACAAAAGTCATGTCATTAAAAGCAAGTCTTGGTGGCATATTAGTTTACAATTTTATTCAACCAGTTTATTGGTCACTTCAGGGCGTTCAGTCACACTATTCTTATTGGAATTTTTAGGTGTCGATGAAGCAGCTGTGGGGTACTTTGCTGCTATTTCTGCGATTATTGCTATTTTTCATCTTATAGTGAAGCCTGTCGAGAGTTTCTTGCGTCCATATATTAGTCAATTACTGCAAGATGAACCGAAAGATTTTCGCCATATATTAGCTCGGTGTAATGTCATTCGTTATGGGTTGTGTTCGGTTCTTTATGCCATTATTTTATTGAGCCCTTCTTTTATTTTATCATTTTATGGCAAGACTTTTTTGCCGGCTGTCAAACCACTGCTATTTGCTGCAACATGTTTTTATATTTATACTTTGGGTCAGCCAAATATAGACTTGCTGTCTTATGCAGGTTATCAAAAAGACAGCATGCAGTGTGTGTGGGGGCAACTTATATGCTCGGTTTTTTTAGCTGTTGTTTTGATTCCTAAAATAGGCATATGGGGGGCTGTTTTGGCTGATGGCTTGACAATGATTTTGTTAGTTGTTCTTGCAGGCATAATAGCTAAGAAGAGACTTGGGAGGCAGGCATGGTTTGTCCTGAAATAGGCCTGCATTGGTCTGATTTGGTTGGTTTTATTGGTTTTTTTCTTCTTATTTCTTCTTACTTTTTTCTTCAGCAGAAGTGGTTGATGCAAGACAGTTTTACTTACTCTTTCATCAATCTTCTGGTGGCAATTTTCATTGGGGTCAGTCTGATCTATCGGCCGAATTATGTGAGTATTACTGTCGAGATATTTTGGGGTTTGATTAGTCTTTGGGGGTGTTGGAAGAATTGGCCTGGGCAGAAGGTGTCCTTAGTGAAGTGATGTGTGTTTTTGATTTCTCTCCAGGGTATTCTCGCACATACTTGGGGACGAGATAGCCAGGCAGGCGTGATTGCATTTCCTGAGCAATGAATAAACCTTTCTCCATACTGACTTCGAAGTGCGCCGCACCATGAACGGGGTCTAAATGATGCAGGTAGTATGGTTGGATATGATTGTCAATCAGCTGGTAGCTTAGCTCGCTCAGTATTTTTGCTGAGTCATTGATTGAGGCCAATAGAACGCTTTGATTATACAGTCGGGTTCCTCGGTCTTTTAACTTTTTAGCTGCATTCCCTATCAGTGGATGGCATTCCTGTGGATGGTTTATGTGATAGACCAGAGATAAGCGTGGGCCAAGTGACTCGGCGACAGCAAGTAAACCTTCGTCGATACGACTTGGAATCACAGAGGGAAGCCGTGAATGGATGCGGAGCAGTTTAACCGAGGGTATAGCCATTAAGTTTTCACACCATAGTTTGATGTTTTCATTACTAAGCATAAGCGGATCGCCACCGCTCATAATGACTTCATGAATGCTGTGTTTATTGCAGTAGGCGCTAATCTCATCCATGTTTTTAAGTGAGGCTATCATAGAAGAATAGGGCGCATGCCGTCTAAAACAATATCGGCAGTTAATTGCACAAGCAGCTGACATAATAAGAAGTATTCGGTGTTTATACTTGTGATAAACTCCTGGGATCGGCGTGAACTTAGCTTCCTGAAGTGGTTCTGTGGTATAGCCATCAGTGAGACTCAGCTCAATTTTCTGGGTCAAAATTTGTTTGAGAAGAGGGTCTTGATGGTTTTTTTTATTGATCAAAGAGCAGTAGAATTTGGAGGCAACAAATGGGAAGTCACTATTTATATCAATATCATATGGAAGATCGTCTTCTGTTATTTCCAGAAATGACAAGAAAGATTCAACTGAGCGAATGGAGTCGCGTAGCTCGTTTTTCCAGTGCATGGTTAGTCGCACTCCTCATGTTCAACTGTATAGGCAATAAATTTGACTTCATTCATGATTTATATTAGAATGGTACTAGGTGAACAAGGATGTTGCAAATGAAAAAGTTCCCTTATGCGGCCAGACTCAATCTGACTGATTTTGAAGAGAGCAGTCATTTTCCAGAAAATGGAATGCCAGAAAAATCAGTGATGGTTGCTATTAGAGAAATGGTTAATTGTGATTCGAGGCCGTCTCATAATTTAGCTAGTTTTGTGACTACATTT
Organism: uncultured Gammaproteobacteria bacterium; assembly: GCA_964568795.1. Classification (GTDB taxonomy): domain Bacteria; phylum Pseudomonadota; class Gammaproteobacteria; order Comchoanobacterales; family Comchoanobacteraceae; genus CAZMRQ01. Next base: position 35,059 of record CAZMRQ010000001.1, read on the forward strand.
ATGCCTGATTCTGCAAATCAACTCATTCAGTCGACATTGAATATTAATTTAGCAGACAGAGATGAATACCCTCATACAATGAAGCTAGAAGAAAACTGTGTTGATGCATTATCAGAAATTTTCCATGGCCCTGAGAAAGGGGTGGGGACAAGCACAGTCGGTTCCTCGGAAGCAATGATGTTGGCTGGCTTGGCCATGAAGAGAAAATGGCAGCTAAAAAACCCGAAATCAACGAAAAAGCCTAATTTAGTTATGGGCAGCAATGTCCAGGTGTGTTGGGAGAAATTCGCAAATTATTTTGATGTGGAGCCGCGTTATGTGCCTATGCAAGAAGACAGTTATGTTATCCATCCAGAGGCAGTGAGAGAGCTCATTGATGATGCCACCATCGGTGTTTGTGTGATTATTGGCACAACCTACACCGGGCAGTTTGAGCCTCTTAAATCAGTCGCGAAGATGCTGGATGATTATGAGAAAGAAACAGGGCACTCTATCCCCATTCATTTAGATGGTGCAAGTGGAGGATTAATAGCAGCTTTCTTATATCCAGAAAAGAAATTAGACTTTCGCAATAAACGTGTTGTTTCCATTAATATATCAGGGCATAAGTATGGGCTGGTCTATCCTGGATGTGGCTGGGTGATTTGGGGTGATCAATCATACTTGCCCGAAGATTTGATTTTTTATGTCAATTACTTAGGAGGAAATCACCCCACTTTTAATCTCAATTTTTCAAGACCGGCTGCTTTCATGATTGCCCAGTACTTTAACTTCATATCTTTGGGGCGTTCAGGCTACCATAATGTTTTTAAAACATTGCAGTATGTGGCGCATAATCTGGCAGAAAAAATAGCCAGTCACGGTGATTTTAATATATTGTCAGATAAAGAGGGTGTGCCACTTGTTGTGTGGGAAGTTAAAGAGAATGCAGGCTATACGGTTTACCAAGTATCAGATGAACTTCGGAAATATCGCTGGGTTGTCCCGGCTTACAAGATGCCAACAGGGTGCAGTAAAGATGTGCTTCGTGTTGTTGTGCGCGAATCATTTTCATTGGAGGTTATGGACGGGTTTTATAATGATTTAATGAGAGCTATTCACACGCTGAAAGGCCGAAGTACTGATGAAAGTCAGAACAAGGCATCAGTGCGCTGTTAATCATTTATTGACAATAAATACTTTTCATGTTCCACTCATTTACACAAACGGGTGAAAATTATGAGTCATATAGGGTGCAAGGATATTCGTGGGGGCACCAAACTATTGATTGATCAAGTTCCTTGGGTGGTGATTGACAATATATTTGTTAAACCTGGGAAAGGACAAGCGTTTAACCGAATTAAGATGCGGCAAGTTATGACTGGGCGTATTGTTGAGCGTACATATAAGTCAGGTGAGTCAATTCAATTAGCTGACGTGATAGAGAGAGACTTATCTTTTTTATACGCAGATGGGGAAGACTTGGTGTTTATGGACCCACAGTCGTTTGATCAAATCCATGTGGCCAATCAAGTTGTTGCTGGCTCACGTAAATGGCTGCGTGAACAAGACATGTGTGTGATTACATTTTGGGATGAACAGGCCATTGCTGTATTGCCACCAATATTTGTAGAGTTAAAAGTAGTTGAGGCTGAGCCGAATGTCAAAGGTGATACCGTCTCAGGTGCTAATAAGAATGCAGTTGTCGAAACGGGTGCCTCCATTCGGGTGCCGATGTTTGTAGAAGCAGGTGATACCATTAAGATTGATACAAGAAGTGAAGAATATATCAGCCGAATCAAAGACTAGAAAAGAGTTAGTACGGATACAGGATTTTCTTGATCGTATCCGGCAATGGATGAGAGATCATTCACTGCTTGAAGTCATGACTAAGCCGATACGTATCGGTGCTACTAATGAGCCAGGAATTGAAAGTTTTAAGGTGACTGGCACACATTTTTCTGGTTGGTTACAAAGTTCACCAGAATTGGCAATGAAGACTCTGTTAGCCCAGGGAAGCGGTGATGTGTTTCAGATTACTCCAGCATTTAGAGATGACCTAAATAGCTCTTGGCATCAGTCCTGTTTTATCATGTTGGAGTGGTATAGATTAGGGATGTCCATGATGGATCTTATAGCTGAGACAGCAGAGTTCATGTGTTTCCTGCATGAATATCCGTGGGCATCTGTTGACATTGTGTATGAGCTGGAGGAGCAGTTTGGTCTCAATAGCCACTCTACTCTTAAGGAATATCAGGCATGTACTCGCCAGTTGGGACTAGCTAGCACATCGGCCTCATTGAATGATTGCCTTGATTTTCTTATAGATCAAATTGTGAGAAAGATGTCTAAGCACAATCATTGGATGGTTTTTTATCGCTACCCGCCTACACAAGCAACGTTGGCTGAGGTTGATTCCAAATGTGCTTTGAGATTTGAATGGTTTTTAAATGGCATTGAGTTAGGGCATGGCTACCAAGAGCTCGTGAATAGTGCCGAGCAGAAAAAGCGTTTTAAGCAGTGGTCAGAGACAAGAGATGAGTTGAATATGAAGCAGGTGGACATTGACTATGAGTTCCTTTCTTGTTTGGATGCGTGCTCTGCGATGTCTGGTGTCGCTTTTGGCCTTGATCGACTTTTTTCGGTTTTAGAGAAAAGCAAGACATGCCATTGGATACAGAAAGCCTAAATAGGGCGAAGGGCACTGTAATCAATAGAGGGCGGCGAATTTGGTTGATTGGGTGCTTTCATTGGTGATTGCTTGAGAGCTGATCTTTCTTGTAATGCGGCAGTAGGGATTGAACTCCATTCGTTTATCGCCATGGATAAAACCTCGCTAGCTTCTTGGTTATTTCTCCAATCAAACAATTTGATGGTTTTTCTTAAATAGTTGAAAACAGGGGCTATGAGGTAAGAGCTGATCTTGGTAGTCACTCTGCTTATATAGCCTTTATACTGTTCTCGTGCGAATATTGGATGTAGTCGCGGGTCGTAAGGTCCTTGAGTATTATCAGCTGTGTGGGCATGGTTATATATTCTTTCCATAGTGGAAGTGTAATTCTTTAGTGTGCTATGGGAATCAAGGTTGTATTGGGAAGGTCTTCTTAATACATTTTCCCATGTTGGCCAAAGTTTATCTCCAGCTCTGATTAATTCAAGAGCATCAAAGAACACCATTTGAATAGCAAAATTAGCACGGGTTCGAATGATATGCCTCACGGCAATAGGCCATAGTTCAATAGAAGGATACTGTGTGTATATCTCATGCAGCTGATGATAGGGCGAATCAGGGTGTTGTCCATGAGTAGCTAATGTTTTAACATACATCTCCTCAGTGCTTGCAGTTACCTTAGAATATAAATAGCGCAATGATCTCATGGTAGAGTGTGAACTTAGTTCACTTTCTTGGCATCTACTTATTTTTGATATATGCACTGGACAGCAATTGATGGCCATCATGTCACTGGCGCATGAGCGGAGCAGTTCAACAAATTTGGTGTGAGGGGGCGATGAAAATAGTGTATTAATATGAGCAATAGTGGCGCCGATAGGGTTGTCACCGGATAGGGACTTAGATTCGCTGGTAATAAAATCTTTTTTTGATGAAAGCCCTATTAGTGTGTCCCTTAATTGGATGAAGTAGTCTACTTGTTGCTTTTTATCCTCTCTTAGAGAAGTGCGCAATATGACTTGGTGAAGAGCGTATCCCAAGCTGTTGATGTCATCATTTTTCTTAAATTTTTCAGCTTGCGCTAAACTTTCTAAGGTTGGGGGGTTAATCTTAGCGTTTGTGATATAGACGAAACGCCTTGTATTTGTATTAAAGATGATACTTTCAATAAGAACAATATCCGCGGCTGTGAGAATGGACTGGCAGTGCCTGGTAGCACATCTAGCTCTAAAAAGATATACCGAATCTTCTGTTTCTCGACATGCTTTTTTATAGGAAGCGTTTGTTTCATGAATAAACTCTTCGAGTTTGCTAATAGTACGCAATATCTCTCCATGGCTGCTGTCAGAAAGGACAGATAGTGCCATCATGTCCTCTTTTCCCAGTTGCGGATGGCGAGCAAGGTCACTTTGGTATTGAGCAAGTAGTCTTGCTATGGTGTCGTGGGCATCATAGATGCTTTGCTGTGTATCAATAAGCTGAGTCAATTCTTCACCATGAAACGCAAGTATGTATATTAAGTTAAGAATCAGTCTTCGGTTATCAGGGCTGTCGTCCTGTAGATCAATGCTTTGGTGTATGATGGAGGCCATTTTGGCAAGCAAAGGGGTTTCTTCCTTTTTGAGGTGGTCCATGAGTATTGCAATATCATTTTTTCCAGGGCCCTTATAGAGAGAGGAAAGGATTAGCTGTCCTAATTTGGCGGCTAGGGATTCATTATTCTCTAGGTCGGTTTTAAGTAACATTTTATCGGGGTAGCCGATATGCAAGTAGTCACGTATAGTTTCTTTGGTTTCAGCTTCCTCTGAGCTTAGAGTTCTATCAGGGTTATACGGGTGATCTTCGTAAAGACTTACAATGTCATAGTAGCAACCTCTTCGTTGGAGGAATGCAATAGGTTTCTGATGGAAGGAGATAAAGGAGAGATTGGCTGGACTAAAAGACCCATGCTCCCTTAGGACTCTTAATATATCCAAGTAAGCAGTGTCGTATAGGCTGACACCAGTATTATCCATAATTCTAGCGAATAACTGAGCAAACTCAAATTGCTGTGATCCATTATAGCCTAAGATTTGGAGTAACTCTGAGTATCCGCGGTCTCCATTTTTATAAGATGCATATGCAGCGGGTTTTTTTTCTACCATTTCTTCATGAAGTGGGGCTACTGCCCAAGCATGAAGTATCATAAGCAATTCGTCACGGCGGAGCAATGTGACAATTCTATCAGATGGAAAGACGAGAGTTTTGTGCCTATTTATTTCTTCTAGGTTATTAGACTTTGCTTTTGTTATATATAGTTTTTTTTCTTCTAAAGGAGATTTTGCAGTGCCGATGGATTGGTGAGACAGTTGGAGAAGCTCATCAGCGAATTGTATTAACGTAGTATTGCTTTCATTCTCTGCTTTTGCAATATCCTCTACAGTTTCTTGCACTATTTGATGAAGTTTTTTGTAGGGTCTTTCTTCTTCATCCGGGACAGAGTCGGTTGACTCGCACGTTAGATGTTTGTTATAGGCTATTTCAAAAGATTCATGAGATGAGGACGGATTGCGTATCGCAGCAATCATTTGTTCGTGGCATTTTAAGAATGCTAATATTTTCCACTTCTGAGTATAAGTGTGTTTGCCTAGGAGCAGTAGTTCAAGAAGTATTCTTGAATTATGGACAGCTTGATAGAGCGTTTTGCATTGTGTTAAGAGCTCTTGCGAGGAGGTTTCTGTCAAACTCAACATCTCTTGGGTGAGGCGGCAGTCGCTATTGACTAAGTTTGCACGCTTGTTTTGTAAATCCTGTCTGTACATTTTGTCGCAATCTTCTTCGGTGTACCCTACATCCTGGTAATCGATACATTTTTTTGTGGTGAAGGATCCTGCTTCAAGATCTATTTCGACAATCACCTTTTCTTTTTTATTTCTCGAGTTATCAAGTGTGGCTTGTTTATCACACCAAGCTTTTGCATGTCCTGTGTACGGGTGTTTATAGAGCAAGCCTTTGGTTTGATCTTTGGTAGATCGCAGGGTTGCAAGACTTTCAATTGCCCCTGTATTATATAGAGCAAGGTGGTGATTAACACTTTGTTGTGTATCTCTGGTGAAATCATGGAATGGATAAGGTTCACCGCTGTGGTCGCGGAATAGATAGAGAGATGGCGGGTGCTCTACCATGAGTTCTTTACTTTTTTCTATCGTCTCTGTGGTCTCACGCATAATTTTTTACCATTGTGTGGTCACCAGTTATAACATTCATCTAAAACCAAGATGGCACAGTTAGGATGCAATATCAACTACAGTAGAGCTGGACATTTTTTTAAGGCATTGTTTTTTATATGGAAAGCAATTTGTGAATAGTTGTGCGGCAAGAAGGCCTAAATTTATTGGGTAATTTTGAATGAATAAAGTACTTTACTAAGTTCGTGATTGACATATGCTTTGTATCGAAGGTACTTGGTAGTCAAGTTTGTTTTCTGAGTGGTTGGATAGTGCATACTCTAAATTCCACAGCATAACAGCTTGATCTGATCCTAATACGTTTTCGTGCTGTTTTTTACAGAGTATACTTTTGTGCCACTTTTTTATTTTTTGTGAATGTTTTGCGGGATCTTCTTTTGCTGTAACCTCTAACTGGTCTGCAGGCACGTGAGTGGGGAGGGGGGCCGGGTCAGATCCAAACCACCAGGCATATAAACTGAACTTTTTGGCTGGTTTTACTTCTTCTATGTGTCTTGATGAATTATCAAGCATGCTACTAGGAGATAGTAGCGCTTTTATGAGAGCTTGTTGTTCCGCCTTTTTTCGAAACTGGCACCAGCGGTCTTTATACTGCTCTGGGGGTTCCACGAAAAATCGGGGGATCTCTTTAAGAACCTCTTCTGGATCTATGTAATCACATATTTCCTGCCAGAGGGCCTCAGGGGCATACATCGTAAGGTATACGTGTACAGAGACGTCTATGCGGTTGTATGAAGCGCTGCTGTTTGCTCTAAGGGGGTATTTGCCACCAATAATTGTGTTCAGAAAAGGTTTCAAATGAGAAAATTGAGCAGCAAGGCAGTCGCTTTTTTCTTCAGGCCTTAGTGGGAGCATGTTTTGGAGGCAGTCAAGGAACATTCTCTCAGAGGTCTCACTTAGCTTTTTGTTAAAATGGACTGTGTTGTGGATTATCATTATCTTTGCCCAGAGAGTCAATGTTGTTGATTCCTGTTCATCTAAAATTCCTTTTTCCTCAATCTTTGTATGAATTCCCTTAATGATGTCGACAGACTCTGAGTTTTTCAGAAGCAGCTGCAGTGGGTATTTTTCTTCACTATCAGCCAAGGCTCTTTCTTGAATGTGTGGCTGAACTGATTTATTGATGTGCAGCGGTAGTGCAGCTAACTTTTCTTCCCACAGAGGTGGCAGAAGAGCGTCAGATTGAATTCGTTGTAAGATGTCCCATAAAACATGCTGTAAGGCAAAAAGAGCTCTTGAATGCATGATTAGCAGTATTGGAACTGGAAATGTTATTATCTTGTTATCGAGTGCGGAAAAAACTTCTTTAAACTCTGTGTAATCAGGGTGCTTGCTGAGGCAGCTGGCGTATTGACTCATTAAGTTTATTTTTGCTGGAATTGTTAGGATTTTTCTTGCTTCAGATTGCATGCTATTGTATTCCCACTTGTGACCTTGATTGAGCAAGTTTTGTGGGCAGAGATCTACTCCGTTGAGTAATGCTGTGAAATCCATGAGTTGGGTGCTGTGAGTGTTTTTATCACGTTTAAGTGTGGCAGAAAAGCCTGGGTTGTTGAAAAGAACATTAAATAGAAAGTCAAGAATGGCAGGGTTGTCTTTGCTAAGTAGGTTTTCTCGGAAGATGGAAACAAACTTGTCCAGCAAGATATTGTCTTCGTTCAGCAAATGATCAACGAATACAGTCACATCGTCAGTGCCAGGCATTCCTCTGGAGTAAAGTGAGTCAAATAGCACTTGGGCATGCCTTGCTGACTGCTGTTGGTTTGATGGCATGCGTGAGATATCATAATCAGTGGGTCTTCCCATTCTCAGGTAGAGGTCCAGCTGTTGATAGGGAATGTCCTCAGATGGACTGGCTGCGTTTTTGTATATTTCTTTTAGTTTCCTGTATACTGTTTGTTTTGCAAAAAAACTCCACATATTTCGTTGCTGATAGAGCAGGCTGGCGTTGCCCCGATCCTCTTGGGTTAAAAGGGTTGCTGTATTTGCTAGGATGTGCTCTTTTCCTGAAGTTGTAGAGGCGTTGGAAAGAGTGAGAAGAAGCAATTGGGTGTTTTGAGTTATTTCGGCTGTTTCAGAGTTTGTTTGATCATGATGGAGAACTTGTTTATAGCCCGCTACAGGCGTGTCGTCGTATACTAGCTCATCACCATCATCACCATAACCGGTAAAGGTGCGTATGCTTTGTTCGCTTTCTGAAGTAATCTTGTAAGTGGGACTTACCCCCGGCCTCTCTAAGAGTAGATCAGGGTTTAACGCACATACTGCAGGTATACTCAGGATATTAAACATACTATCTTTCCCAATTACGGGCGTGTGAGTTGTGTGTTTAGCGGTCGGGTCTGGGTTTTGAAATAGTGCACTGTCTCGACTGTCTGGGTCTTTAAAGAGTGTACTAATCTTTTCCAAATAGTCCATTTTTACACGAATGGTTGCCGTGCTCGGTGTCAATCTCTTACTCAGGGCGTCTAATTGATCTTTAAATATGGGTAATTGTGTTGTCTCCACGAATTGGCAGTTGCTGAACTGAATGTTACAATTGGTGGTAAAATATCCTTCAGTTGGGGATGTAAGTCTGACTTCTGTTTTATGTTCTCTGTGGTAGTTATACCAAGGCTCAGTTAGCTCATTCAGGGGGTATTGAAATTGTATTTCTGGGGGGGGAGTGTGGGGAAGGCAGAGGCTACTAACCATCCCTTCAACAGTGTCTTCTAATTGATATGAATAGTTTTCTTGGATCTGTTTTCCCCAATTGAAGCATCGGCGTTTCAGACCTGGTATCATTGAGGTCTTAGTAGTGAAGAATTGTTCTCTATCTGCAGGCATATTTATAACCGTGCGCTGTGACGTTGAACTATTTTTTCATGAATCTCACATGCTTGCAAGTGTGTTCTCTAAGTATATTCTTGCATCAAATAGCCATTTTTTCTTGAGTAAAGGCAGGATATTCTGATAAGATTATTTTCGCCAATGCATAATAATGTAGATCTTTTCTGCAAATAATACTGTTAGTAGCATTTAAGTGTGAAAAAACATAGTATATGCATTATGCTTTTTTTTATTAGCTTTAAAAAAAGAGTTGACTTGTTGCCTGATTGTGATAATTTTTAGCATCAGGGGCCCATAGCTCAGCTGGTTAGAGTAGGTGACTCATAATCACTTGGTCCTAGGTTCAAGTCCTAGTGGGCCCACTGTCAATATAAACTGTACTGGTATCATGGAAATTATTACGACTGCCAAGCCTTATGCAAATGGGCATTTGCACTTGGGACATATGGTTGAGAAAATTCAAGCAGATGTATACGCCCGAGCACAGCGTTTACAACAAAAAAAAATAATTTTTGTTTCAGGAGACGATGCGCATGGTGTCGCTATTATGCTGTCTGCTGAGAAGGCAGGAGAGAGCCCTGAATCCTTTGTGAAGCGCGTCCATGATAGTCATGTGGCTGATTTAGACGCTTATAACATATCAATTGATTATTACGGGTCCACTCATTCCCCCTTAAATAAGTTGATTACTAATGAGGTGTATTGTGCAATACGAGACAAAGGATGGATAGAGTATAAGAGTATCCGTCAGCCTTATGATGCCGTAAAAGGAATGTTCTTGGCTGATAGATATGTGAAAGGTGACTGCCCATCATGTGAGAGTTCGGATCAATATGGCGACGGATGTGAAAACTGTGGTGCTGTATATCAGATCAGTGATTTGCGTCATGCTTATTCAGTTCTGACGCAACAACCGCTTGAGTGGCGTGATACGAAGCATGCATTTTTTGTGTTGGAGCGAGCACGGCCTCATTTACAAAGTTGGTTGAATCGCGCCAAAATCATTTCACCAGTTAAAAATAAGTTAATGGAATGGTTCGAGGATGAGTTGCGGCCATGGGATATTACCCGTGATGAGCCTTATTTTGGCTTTCCTGTGCCGGATTTGCCAGGTCAGAACTATTATGTGTGGTTAGATGCTCCTTGTGGTTATTTAGCTTCTTTGCAACATTGGTTATCGCACAATGGCTATGGCAACGATTGGATTGATGCTTGGCAGTCGTCGCATGTGACCCATTTTGTTGGCAAGGATATTCTTTACCATCACGGCCTTTTCTGGCCAGCGATGCTTGAGGCAAGAGGCTTGAAGAGTCCAGAGCAAATATGCTCACACGGTTTTCTTACTGTTAATGGTGCAAAGATGTCAAAATCCAGGGGCACATTTGTGAAGGCAAGCGCGTGTGTAGGACATGTCCCTACCGATTATATTCGTTACTATATTGCGGCCAAGTTGGGGACAGGGATTGCTGACTTAGACCTGAATTGGCAAGATTTCTCTTTGCGAGTGAACTCTGATCTAATTGGGAAGTTGATTAATCTAGGTTCAAGGCTATCGCGGTTGTTGGAAAAACACTTTAACTCCCAGTTAGGCTCTTTGGCAGATCACGAATCACGTTTGTCTCATCTTATAGGTCACACAGATGAAATACTCTCTTTGTATGAACAGAAGAACACACAAAAAGCTGTGCGGGTGATTATGATGTGTACAGATCAAGCCAATCAATGGATTAGTGAGGTCAAACCTTGGGATTTAGCTAAATTACAGAAATACGATGAGATGGCGGCGGTACTCACAACAGGCCTTAATATGTACCGTTGGTTGATGCACATGATATCCCCTATTTGTCCTGAAATTGCTGCACAGGCACTGGATCAATTTAAACAGACAGCGTGTTGTGATCAGGCAAAAATCATGGTGTGTGATGGTTCTATTGGTGCATTCAGTCCTTTGGGTCAGCGTATAGTCTTGAATGATCAAGGTTTGCCAACAGGGATGAGCAGTGATTGAAAAGGTCCTGCAGTGCCTGCCGCAACTGCAGTGTAAGCAATGCGGTTATGAGGGTTGTCAGCCATATGCTAAAGCTATTGTAGAGGGCAAGGCCTCTATTGATCGTTGCTTGCCTGGGGGTCATGAGACTCTCATTGGTCTTGCGCAAATTTATGAGAAAGATCCAGCAGAGTATAGCCGGGATTTACAGCAAAGAGCTCAAATACAAGTGCGTGCAGCTATTGACTCAAGTGCATGCATTGGGTGCCGTAAGTGCATCGAAGCTTGTCCACAGGACGCCATTATCGGTGCACAAGGGTACAATCACAGTGTTCTCAATATAGCCTGTCACGGTTGTGGCCTTTGTGTTCCAGCGTGTCCGATGGACTGCATCAGCCTTTCAGAAGTGCAGCTGCCAGTCAATCGGCAAATCATGGCACCGATACATCAAGAGAGATATGAGGTATCGCAGGAACGATTAAAAGAGCAAGCTGAACAAGAAAGGCGGGCCCATGTCAAAAAATGCTATGGGGAAACGCTTCTGTTAACCAAGAAAAACCGTCTGAAGTATATGCTTGAAGCAAGAGAAAGAGTGAGAGAGAAAAAAAAGAATGAAACAAATAATCGCACGTAAAATCTGTGTTTTATTAGCAGAGAAATACCCGGAGGTAGAAACCGAACTGACTTATGGGAATCACTTTCAATTACTCGTAGCAGTTATATTGTCAGCTCAAGCCACTGACAAAAGTGTTAATTTAGTTACCGAGCCACTTTTTAAACAGATCAAAAACCCACAGCAGATGGTTGATTTTGGATATGAGCCTTTGGCTAATGCTATTCGATCCATTGGGCTGTGGCGTAACAAAGCAAAGAATGTTATTTCTATGTCTGAGGATCTTATCAGTAATTTTGGCAGTGAAGTCCCTTCTCAGCGTGAACAGTTATTAACGCTTGCAGGTGTGGGAAGAAAAACAGCGAATGTTATTTTAAATGTGGCGTTTGGACAGCCGACAATTGCGGTTGATACCCATATTTTCCGGGTGTCAAACCGCCTTGGCTTAGCTGTGGGTAAAACCCCAGATGCAGTAGAAAAAGTATTGGAAAAAGTGGTGCCTCAAGAATACAGAAAAGACATACATCTTTGGTTAATTATGTGGGGACGTTCTATTTGCCGAGCAAGAAAGCCTCAGTGTGAGCAATGTCAGTTACGCCCGTTCTGTCGATACGGACAAAAAATCGCCAAGAAACGATAGATTCTATCATGAGGGGAGATATGGTAAAGAAAGGCCTTTAGAAGGATATTCGTTGATTTGCCTCTCTGCTATAGCTCGAAGCTGAGGGCTATCTGTTTCTTCACCAGACGAACGGCGGGCGTTATAATAACAGACTTTAGGCACTAATTCATACTTCCTCTGTCTAAGGTTCTCCTTCATATGATTTTTTAAAAGATTATTGAATTCCTCATTAGAAGGAATAAGAGTTGCTGCAAGTCTTTCTACTAGCTTATCAAGGGTAGGCGCCGTAAAAATACTGTCACGCAGGCTCATGCCATCAAAAGACGCCTCAATTTCTTTTTTTTGTTTCAGGGAAGCCTCTAACTGGGGTATGGCCAATTGCAATGCTTCATAACTTAGGTCTCTGTTCAAATGTAGTTGTGATTCCTCTATAGAACTCTCCTCTAATAGAAGATATAGCTCTTGTTTAAGAGCGAGTTCATCAAAATCAGGTTGTTCTTCAGTATTGAGGCCTGCTGCACTAGAAATTAGAGGGAACACTTCGGCACTAAATATATCTTTATTGACATTTTTTGCAATTATTTTTTGTATCCCTTCAATTTGTTTTATGCTTAATCGTGAAAATAGAGATTCAGGTCTCGTTGTTACTAACTCGTGGATTTGCCTATAACTCATAAAATAGAGATCATCTCGTGATGTATTTTTCCACTGTATGCTTTGCTTAACTTTCTGAAAATCTAGATTATCTCTTGCGAGTGGTCTCATTAGATTGTTTATCAGGAAGCTCCTGCGTTCTTGGTTTGTTTGCATAGAGTCCTTAACAAAGTGATAGGTGTAGTTGATAGCTGCATATACAAGGGGCAATAGAAGCATGCTTATGATTAGAATAATCGAAAGACTAGAAATCAAGCCTGCAATAAGAGCAAATGTATAATTTACAGCGAACAGAGCTGCGGTCTGTTCAGCGTTGATTAGTAGTTTTTCATAGATTTTTTCGGAAAGATTGCTTGAGTGTTTGTTAATTCTCTCCCATATCCATTCATAATGGGGTTGTGGCGTATTGTCTACTGTAGGCATAGTTCTGCACTCTTGTTATAATGACATTATAGGCGATAATAAACCAAAAGATATTTTTTATTGAAAAAATGGAGAATATCAATGCGTTAAGACTGCTGCAGTATATTCATATATAGAGGTCGTTGACAAGTCGACAGACCTGAACTACCTTAAAAGTAAACCGAGAAGGCAAATGATTAGTAGAACGGCTCTCATTCTATCTTTGATAGGGCAGCTAGCTCAAGCAGGGCAGCTAGCTATTAGAAATGAGTCACATTGCGTGCTTGTACATCAATTTCAATTGAAGCAAAAGATGTCATCCTTCATCTTTCCTCAGTCGATTACGGCATTTAGTGAAAGCAAGGCCACTATGGAATTAGAAACATCCATGTTTGATAGTGGTTTGGGCGCATCTGGGATTGTAGAGTACAGGGCCGAGTGTTTTGATGATCAAAATGCTGGAGTCTTGATCATATATGCTAACGCTGTTGATAGTCATCATGGCACTGATTTGGAGATATCCAAGGATTGGCAGCCAAGAAAAAAAGATTTAGTGGTTGTTCCGTCAAACCCTCGTATAGGAAGGTTTAAAGATGGAATTCTGAGGATTTCCCTTAAAAACATCAAGATATAATAATGACAAGTCTAGCTGGCAGCCCCCATGGCAGGACACAGAGTTTCTTTAATTAAGGAACCCAATGGGGTCCTTTTGAAGTGCTGGGAGTGTTTGATTCAGATCTGCCTCAGAGTGAGAGACTATATGAGGAGGCCTATGAAATTTCTGAACAGGATGCTCGCCCTTCATCATGCTAGTCGGTATAACTAGTTGGAAGAAGTGTGTATTATGAATACTTCTATGATGGAATAAACCCAGATGAACATGGAAGATCTTCTAGGTGAGTTGCTAGTGCTATGTACTGGTCTTGTCGATTCATCCATTGGCAGAGGTGTGTAACTCAATTAGAAATTTAGAGTCGTCCTATTCCCCCACTTTTTTTATGACAGAAAAAAGCGGTCTTATTCTGAGATGTGTCTATAATATGTGCCTATAGACTTATTATAACATTTACCTTCTAAATCTATCAGTGCGAAAACCAGTTTTCATTTTCATCTTGATCTTGCCATCTGCAGAGCAGGCTGCTACGATACTGTCACAGTTATGAGAACAGAGGTCATGATAAGGCATCTAGATACATGTGACTCAGTAGAAAAAGTAGAAAAAACTTTTCAAAATGTATTTCAGTCCATAGCTAGCGTCACAGTTATAACTAAGAAAAGAAGGAAAGAGAGTGTTAGATAGTATTTTTCTTGAGAAATTTGTGGAGTGCGTGTTGGCTCTCGCTAGTATAAACATTTGTAGATATTTTTATGCGAGAAATAGAGATGCTGAATATGCAGGTGCTTTTTTGTTGTGGTATATTACCTCGTATCTAACTGTGTCAGTGATATGGAATTTGCAAGTTTTTTTTCAGATTTATATATACCATAATATGGCTATTATTAGCTTAGGTGTCATGAGTGTATTCTTGCTTTCCTTTTCTTTAGTATACAAGGTTCCCTCTGAGCTTTATTGTAGCTTTCTTCTCCTGTGTGTGGGGTTTTTCTGTGTGCCTGAGTATCTGTTTGTCTTTTTTTTAGTTTTAGCTCAAATGGCAGTGCATACGGCCCTTGCGACGATATTTTGGCATAACTATAGGAGCGAACAGATGTTAGTGATGGTGCGAGAGATGACTTACATTATTCGTCTTATTCACTCTTATTTGAATGGCTTGTTCCAAGCGTATGAGGCATTGAAGACAAAATATTTTACAAGACTTGAAGATGCAAGGACTTTTGTGTTCAGGATGACTCAATCTATATGTGTCATTTGTGCCGTTACTCTGAATATTCCTCACGTATCAGTTTTTATGAATATAACAATGGGCTTTTGGATGATTCTTAGTGTGTATGAGCACAAAAAAGTGGTGGGTCTTACCAAAAAAATAATGCAGCCACTTCTATTTGGATTGTTTGTATTTGCGCCTAGTGTTAACCAGGCTATTGGAATAGGTTTAGTGTGGTATATTCAGTTATTCACGTTTACCCTTTCCAATCACACTTTATTCACTAATCATTACAAAGCAATTTTCAAGAGGGGGCTGAGGAAAACCACCTTTTGTATTGGCACCATTAACTCTGGCGTTCGTAACATTTTCAAGTATGTGATATTAAGAATAAAGCTTCTTTTGGACAAGTTGTTACAAAAAGGCAATGAAAAAGTCTATTGGATTGGAGTATCAGCTCTACACAATAATCAAGAAGGGCAATGGGAAGATAGCAGAAAGAAAAAATTTGATCACTCGTATGACCGTTTAGTTCCTCTATGGCGCTATGTAGAGAGGCATCAACCACAGTCAGCTCAATATACAATCAATAGTGCCGATTATGAGTTCCAGCCATCGTATCATTTGCAGAGAAGAGAGGAATATCCACTCAGGTTTGATGTGGAGGGTGAGGGAATACAAGATAGAGTTCAAGAGACTCTGATTAATAGGATTCATAAAACTATGTGTGTCTTTGGCTTCCTGAGACATAATTTAAGACTAACGCTGGATAGTGATTTGCGTGAAGGTGAACAGGAAAAGGAGCAAGAGTCTGACGATCGAGTACGTGATTTATGGAACACTTTAAGGATAGAACTGCCATTTATGCTCCCTAAATGCAGTATAAATGATATTAGTGAGCAAAATAGGGCCCAATTCATCGCGGATTTATCAAATGAAGGAATTGAGCAAGATGCATTCATGACGTGCGTTAATCCATCTTCAAAGGAGCAGAGGGAGCACGGTGATAGAGAAGTTCCAGATGGATTGCTTAAGTATAAGGTTGAGATGATAAGAAATTCTTTGGACAGGCGCAAAGACTGGGATGAGATTGAGGCGCTATCTGAAGGGGGAGCAACTAAACTTAAAGAGATACTTATTGAGTTGGTGTCAAACAGACTGACGTTTCATTCGTTGTCATATCTTGAAGCGTTACGAGTTTGCGGGCAACTCCTTGATTATATTGATGCAGTGGTGATTGATTTCTGCAAGGAAAGGGGTGATTTGCAATCTTTACTTCAAGAAGAGACGCAAGATTCTAAGAGTGTATTCGATTTTTTAAAACCGTGTTTTGAAAAAGAATCAAATAATAACAACACAAGAAAAATCGAGGATCTAAATACTGTTCTATCGCCAATATTCGGAAAAATAATGTCGGCAAGTGTGACTAGATGTGGTCATAGAATTTACAGGGAAATCATGGATTTTATAAAACTTTTATCTACCACAGAGGCGGTTCAAAAAGATTGTGTGATTGTGGATAAAAATCCTATTAGTTGTCGAGTAGAGGAGGTCTTACGCATACATAGGGCAAATTATTTAGAGGAATATTTAAGAAAATATCAAGCAAGCTTTCCTCAGATGCCTTATCTAGATACACAGCCTACACATGCTAACAACTATACCAAGCTTATCGGAGGCTATCTATTTGGGGCCACAAATAGGGAGGAAGAAACAGATAGGTATGTTGTAGGTCCTGCTCTTGCGAATCATATAAAGAAAAACATGGATATGCCATCTGTTCAGCAAGAATATGCAGACCGCTTTTCTATTGATGATTTGGCATTGGAACTTTCTTTGTCTTTCTTGGGTGAAAAGGGTCGTTCTGGGCAAGACCTAGAGAACTATTTTAGAGCTGTGTTTGGGGCGAACTATAATCGGATTGTAAGTGGAGATGACCAGTCAGAGCAACCTGTCTTCCCCAGGTATCGATATCAAGGTGCAGCCCAGTTCTATTATGATAATCAAAAGAGGGACACAGCTGCTTTGACAAATGGTGTATTGACTATCAAAAAACATGCTCCCACACTCTCTAAGCTAAATTTAGCACTATGGGTCTCTAATCATGAAGTTCTACAAGAAGAAATATCAAGATTTAGCGAACAAATTAATCCGTTATTGACACAAAATAGGGCAATTTTGATCGATCACGTATGGTTATATGATGAAAACGAAGAATATCAGAAAAAGTGTATTGAGACATACAAACAGCAAACTCAACATAGTTTTAACGGCAATTTTCAAGAGAAACTTTGTTTGGCTAAGTGGGTAGTGACAAATGCAGAGACTACGTGCTGTCAGGAATTAAGTGCATTGCGTGCAAGAAAGATCTCTCCGTTGTCTCAGGAGGCTAATGTTTGTTATTCTAATCTGCAGAGCGATGAGGAACATGCGAGGTATTGGATAATAATCAAGCTGAACAAGCTCTTTGAAGCAAAGGTAAATCTCTCCTTTAACAGAGAGATGGCTAAACAACAGATTGATCAAGAGCAGTTGGGAGATGATCAGTTTGATTTGCGGCGTCTTTTCATTGAAGGTCCGAAGGGGGAGAGAGTGTGTTCATGGCATGATTTATTCAAGTCCTATTCAAATCATGACGCGCATGCAGACAGTAAGAAAGCGGCAGGCATGGCACTTAAACTGATATTAGCTTTAGAGGGTGTGATTCAGTTAAAGAGTGGAACGGTTAAAAAGTGTTATAAAATTATCTCCAATATAAAAGATTTGTTAGGCCTGTCCCTGCGTTCTATTTCTAAAAAGATAGTCGGCATTATATGTGATGCCTTCAGTCTTTTGGTGCATATATACACAGCACCAGTATTCGTGTCTGCGCGACTTTGTTATCAAATCTTTACTGGAGTCAAGAGGCATTGTTATGATTATGCGTACTCTTTTGCGACGGTCTTGAAGAAAAAAGCAAAACACGTCTGTGATGTGAGCATTTTTCCCATTTTTAATAAATACTCCAAGATGTTAAACCCTTCAATCACTCATGGGTCAGTTCCTGCAAGGTTTTTCAAGGTTCTTTCTCAGGCAAGGAAAACAGGTGCTTTATTTCCTCAGGTACTGAATGTTCTTTTCCGCAGAGCTAGCAAAGAGAGAAACAGTGCTGGCATGGAAGTCTAATATCAGCTATCATAATCGACAGAAAGATGATGGGTTCAGAATGTGGCTATGTACAAGCTTGAGTTTTATGTGCCAGAGGATGATTTACAGGCTGTGAAAGAGGCGGTGTTTGCTGCCGGTGCAGGGCATATAGGGCAATACCGGAAGTGTGCTTGGCAAACTCTTGGACAGGGGCAATTTTTTGCTGACACAAAGGCCCACCCTGCTGTGGGAAAGCATGAGAAGTTAACAGAGATTTTGGAAGTAAAGGTCGAATGCGTTGTGCAAAAAAGCTGTCTTAAGGCTGTGCTTGAGTCGTTGAAGTTAGCTCATCCCTATGAAGAGGTTGCCTATACTTACTGGCCTGTGAATAAGGATTAATTGTGTTCTATTATTTAGGCATCATCTTTTTATTTTACTCAGTTATTATAGCATCACCGTTGTTGGTGGCTTTGTTATTCACTGAGTCAATACCGATGACATGGGCAGGATGCGTTGTTGTCTATGGTCTTTTTTCCTTTATTCTTATCTTTAATAATAAAAAGTCGCTGCATTTTCGCTCATCGATATCTCTTGTTTTAGTAGCATGGTTTTCATTGTCACTTGCTGCTGCGGTGCCACTTTGGTTGGACCCTTATACCAATATGTCATTTGTACAGGCATGGTTTGAAAGCACCTCTGGGCTAACAACAACAGGTTCTTCTATAGTTGCTAGCTTAGCAGGTTGGCCTCACTATCTTGTTTTTTACCACCAGTTATTGCAATATATTGGTGGTTTGGGTATATTGGTTTTGGTGATGACTGTATTGCCAATGGCAGGTTCTGGCGCCTTAGCATTTTTCAGGTCTCAGGTTCAGGGTTCTGTTATTGATGATAAGTTCATGCCGCGTTTTCGAGATGTGGCTAATTGGCTATTAGGGCTTTATTTGATTATTACTGTATGTGCATGTGGGGCATACATGGCAGTGGGGATGCCTGTATTTGATGCGCTTTGTTTTACTTTTTCTACAATTTCTACAGGTGGGTTTGTTTTCGAGTCAGATTGGCTATATCATCCTGGATGCCAGTGGGTTAGTACCGTCGTTATGCTGATTTCTGCAACGGGATTTAAGCTTCATTTCTTAGCATTGAAGCAAAAGTCATTGAAGTATTATTTTGAAAATGATGAATTCAAACAATGGTGGTGGGCTATTGCAGTTGTTTGCCTCATAGTTTGGTTAGATTATGAATTACACCATAGTGGGAAGTCATTTCTACCACTAATTTTTCAAGTAGTGTCTTTAATGAGTTCAACAGGTTACATGTTAAAATCTGGGTGGACTTTAGATAAACTGATGCTGGTATGCTTGATTATTTTAGGGTATGTGGGGGGTTGTAGTGGCTCTACATCGAGTGGAATCAAGTGGGAGAGAATAGCGGTGGTGAGAAAAGTTATGGTTGATGCGTTGCACCGTATTCTGCATCCCCATCAAGTTATTGGAGATCATCCAAGGACGCGCATTATCCCTCAAGTGCTCGCCTATTTTATATTGCTTTTCTGTACGGTATGCGTAGTGTCATTGCTGTTTTACAGCAGTGGGTTGTCAATGGCTCAATCGGTCAGTGTTGCGTGGGCAACCACGACTAATTTAGGTGCAACAATCGATGTTCATTTTCATTTATTTAATGCTTTACAAGCGCAGATAGCTACCTGGGCTATGTTAATTGGACGAGTCGAGTGTATTACTTTCTACATTGTTTTTATGCGGCAATTTTGGTGGAGATAGCAGATGCATTACGATATTATTTTAGTTGATGGATCATCTTATCTTTTTAGAGCATATTATGCTTTGCCCCCCCTGAGTTCCCCTGAGGGTTTGCCTACTGGTGCTATGATTGGGGTGCTTAATATGTTGCATAAGCTGACTCAGGAATACCCTGATGCTAAAACTGTAGTCGTGTTTGATCCCAAAGGGCCGACCACAAGGCACAAGACATACCCTGATTATAAAGCTAACCGCAGAGAAATGCCAGAAGAGCTGGGCCAACAAATAGAGCCATTATTTACATTTATTAAAGCCATGGGTCTTCCTTTGGTCATTCGTGATGGAATCGAGGCTGACGATGTTATTGCAAGTATGGTAAGAGAATATGAGCCAGATTACTCAGTGCTTATTTCGACAGGTGATAAAGACTTAGCACAGATTGTGTCACCTCGGGTTCATCTTTATAATAGCATGAGTAAGAAACTAATGGATCCACAGGGGGTTTTCGATAAATTTCAAGTGCATGTCCATCAGATTGTTGATTACCTTGCACTTATTGGGGACAGTTCGGATAATATCCCCGGTGTGCCAAAAGTAGGCCCTAAGACGGCAGTGAAATGGCTGCAGCAATACGGGTCGTTGGATGAGATTATTGCACACAAAGAGGCGTTCCCAGGAAAAGTAGGCCAGTATCTGAGAGATTCTATTGATCAGTGCTTGCTTTCTCGACAGCTTGTCACGTTGCAAATGGACGTTCCTATCCCTTTATTAAAGGAATTAAACACTTGCCCAGATACCAAGCGGTGGCACGTGCTTTGTCAACAGTGGGGCTTTAGACAGCTAGCCAGTCGTTTTCGTCACCAAACAACAGGGCAGCAACAAAAGGTGGACTGGGTATTTGAGTGGCCAGCTGGAGTATCTGCTCTCTATCCTCATGTTGAAGCAGTGGATGGTCGAACTGCTGTTTTAGGGTGTGCTGTTTTTGCGCAAGGGCAAGTTAAATGTTTCGATTGGCGTCATTGCAAAGCCATCTTTCCTCAAGAAAGACTGTCTCAAGAGGTGATAGGCTGGGGCCTCAAATCTTGGATTTGTTCTACGGGTCGTCAGGATGATTTCTTGGATATGGGTGTGTTTGCCTATGTCGTTGATAGTTCTCAGCCAATTGAAAGTCTCTCGATGTGTGCATTACAGTATCACATCGATAGTATTCACTCAGATGATGTTCTCGGTCAGGGAAAACAAAGAAAGGGATGGCAAGATATTGAGCAAAAAAATTATGGGCAATGGTTGCAATCTCAGATGAATGCACTTCTTATCTTGCATAGTTCACTTAAGAAGCAAGTAGCTGAGCCTTGTTGGCAGTGGCTGATAGATGTAGAGCAACCGTTAATCTCCATTCTTGCTGAGATGCAAGAAACGGGTATTCGTGTTAGTGAGAAATCACTAGCTGTGCTTCGCCAAGAGGTTCAGATACAAACAAAGCGGGTTATTCATGATATGAACGCTTTGATTGATGAGCCAATTAATTTGAATTCACCACAGCAGTTACGGGATATTCTTTTTAATTACTTTGGCTACCCAGTTGTTGAAAAAACCCCAAGTGGGGTGCCTTCTACTTCTGAATCAGCACTCAAAGAAATTGTGGACGGCAGGCCCTTTGTCAAGCACTTATTAACATACCGATCATTGGCAAAATTAGAATCGACATATCTGAGTGGTTTGCCAAGACATGTTAGAAAAGACGGGCGTGTCCATTCACAGTTCAACCAATGTGTGACCATAACAGGGCGATTGTCTTCCAGTGACCCTAATATGCAGAATATCCCAATTAAAACAGAATTAGGTCGCCGTATTCGTGATGCTTTTGTTGCAAGGGATGGGGATGTCATAGTGGCAGCTGATTATTCGCAAATAGAGCTTAGGTTGATGGCTCATTTTTCTGAAGATCCAGCACTGGTCCAAGCGTTTCATGAAGGAGCAGATATTCATGCACAGACGGCAGCTTGGTTGTGGGGCTGTGATATAGATGAGGTGACTTCAGAGCAACGGCGAATGAGCAAAGCGATCAATTTTGGTCTTATATATGGTATGTCAGCGTATGGTTTGGCAAAACAGCTCCAAATTGATAGAACGAAAGCACAGCAATTGATTGATAGGTATTTCCTTAGTTATCCAAAGGTTAAAGAGTATATGGGCCATATGCGTGCTGTTGCTAAAACAACGGGGGAAGTTGGTACTTTATTTAATAGAAAAATTCAACTGAATCGTGCCACTCAGCAGTATGGGGGCATGGAGAGGCTTGCAATAAATGCACCTATGCAGGGCAGTGCTGCTGAAATTATTAAGAAGGCTATGGTGTGTTGTGCACAAACCAACCCTAGCCCTGAACAAATAAGGTTATTGCTACAGGTTCATGATGAGTTAGTATGGGAAGTGGAAGCGTCCCAAGTTCAGGTTGCAATCAAGTGGATGGAAAAAGTCATGAGCCAAGTTGTCAGTTTGAAAGTGCCATTAGAGGTTAGTATCGCATCGGGGTCTTCTTGGCAGAAGGCTCATGGGTGATACTTTCATAGTTTTTTATTGCGCTTGGGTGAAGTCAAGTTAGAATAAGACATGGGCTCATGGGTGATGTTATGAAAATGAATCTGTCAGTACTTGGTCAAGACTTAGCCTGCGAGTCTGGGTCTATGTCGCAAATTATCACTAAGGATATAGATGCTGCATGGCGCATGTGCATGCCTCAATGCTCCGCAGGAGCTTGGGCCTTAGTGGGAAAAGAAATAGACTTTCCATGGGCTGTGTCTGTCAAATCATTGATGTCCCAATATGCTGTTCTGCGTTCTGTTAGTAAAAAAGTAATCAAGCAACGCAGAGAGTATCTCTGTCGGCATTTCATGCTGAATCCCGATAGCAAGGTAAACACTCTATCGGAGCATCAGTGTTGGGTGTTGAGCCTTTTATTGGCGTTAATGGTGCAGCCTCAGTTAATTGTTTTATGTCAATCCAGTCATGTTGCCCAACAGGACTGCCGTAAGATAGGTCGTTTTGTGTCACAGATTTTTCCTGCGAGCATGTGTTGGCTTATGATTGGGCCTGAGAAAGACTGGTTAGTCGATGTTCCTTGTAAGCAAGTACTTCACTTTAGAGCTGAATTATGCTGTTAGTGTGTCGGAAAATTGAACGCAGCTGCTGGATTAAAGTCATCGCCATCATGGGTATGTTGGTGTGGGCCGTGTATTCGGTTGTTTCCTTACGCTCCGCTGATGAGGTTGCCGCATTTCCTCGTGATGTGGTTGTTGTAATGGATAAAGCGGCACCATTGCAGTTGACACAACAAGTAGCTGAGCAAATATCAGCCAATGCATGGTTTGAGCGTGTTGCCATTAAGGAAAGTCAGGATCACCAGGATGCATTGAAACACTGGTTAGATGATCAAAGCGATAGTATCGATATTGATCTTCCGCCGATAGTCACACTGACTATTAGCATGACTACGCCTTTGTCACAATTAGATAAAGCAGTGAAATGGCTGCAGCAGAGAAGTGGTGTGCAAGATGTTTTGTGGGATCGGGAGTACATTTACTCTGGACTGCAATTAAGCCAACTGAGTCAAAGCAGATTTTGGCATGCATGGGGTTGGTTATTCTTTAGTGCAATCGTTCTTATCTGTATGCTATGGGTTGTTGTTGTCAACAGCGTGAGCAATCAGTATCGCTTCTGGCAGGCGTGGGGCTGTCCAGAGAAAGCAATTAAACAGCGTGTTCTTCTTTATTCTCTGGTGTTGTTTTCAATCTGTTTAGGTATTCCTTGTGCTGTGTGGTTAATTGTTTAAAAGACTTTTCAAATGCGGTCAATGTAAGGCCCAAGTGTTCTTGTTTGTGAGCACAGGTCACAAAGCAGCTTTCAAGAGAATTTGGCGGTAAAAATATATTGTTCTCAATCATTAGAGGATAAAAAAGTTTGAATATTTGGTGATGACAGGCAGGGATATCACTCTGAGACTTGACAGGTTTTTTTGAAAAAAAGAACGACCACATCCCCCCCTGGTGGCAAGTTTGTAGGGGCAGTCCGTATTTTTTAGTGATATATGTCATCCCTGATGTGAGCTGTTCGGTGTATTCATTGAGTTGTCTATAGTGTTTGTCAGAGAGGTGAGACAAAGTTGCTATTCCGGTATGCACACAGCTAGCTAGGCTTGCGTATGTGCCTGCATGAGTGACTGGTCCTAGCGGGGCAAGCTCATTCATTATTTCTGCTCTGCCTGCTAGACAAGCCAATGGCAGGCCGCCACCAATGACTTTAGCCAGACAGATAAGGTCGGGTGTTATATGATGGGTCTGAGCGACAGATCCGTAATAGCAGCGAAAACCTGTCATCACTTCATCAGCAATGAGCAATGCGTTGTGTTCGCGGCATAAGCGTTCACAGGTTTGTAAAAAATCAGGCCCTGGTTTAATCATGCCCATATTGCCAGCAATGGGTTCAACGAATAGGGCTGCAATTTGCGCCCCATGTTCTTGGAAGCATTGGATGAGCTTAGTGACGTCATTGTATGGCACACAATGGTGTTGTGGTGATTTTTTCAGCAGATGATCGCCATGTCCATGGTAGCATCCTTCGAAGGTAATAAAAGATTGTCTTCCAGTGACATGCTGTGCCAGTCTTAGGGCCGTCATGCAGCTTTCAGTTCCTGTGACACAAAAACGCATTTTTTCTGCTTGTGGGATAGCTTTTCTTATGAGTTGTGCTAATTTCACTTCACCTTCGTGGCAAATACCGCCAGGCAAACCAGAGTCAATGGCTTGTTGGAGAGCTTCTTGAATTACGGGGTGTTGATGTCCAAGGATGGTTGCTCCAAAGCCATTTTGATAGTCTATGTATGGCGTATCTTGCTCGTATATATAGGCATTGCGTGCATGGGTGAAGTAAATAGGAGAAGAGAGATTGAGACTAAGTGGTGAACGCACAGGAGAGTTAACTCCTCCGGGCATGAATTGTTGAGCATTTTTGAAATGTGTTGTCATAGCTAAGGTGTTCTGAGTTGAGAAATAATAGCACACACATGCCAATAATGCACGAGGCGAGTATTGTTGCAATGTGTGTTGCAGTATAGTACTGTATTGTCATTAGACTATAAGTTCCTAAGGCACCCAGCATACATGATCAACCAATCTCAGATTTTCACAGGTGTTAGGGGAGTTGTTTTTCCGATTGCTAATTGGGAGCTTCGTAAGTTTCTCCCACTTGCTGTGATGATGTTCATCACAGTTTTTAATTTTACATTGTTGCGCAATGCCAAAGACGCTCTTTTCGTCACAGCTCCAGGATCTGGTGCAGAATCTATTACGTTTTTAAAGTTGTATGGTGTCTTGCCGATGATGGTGTTGGCTAGTTTGGTATATGTGAAAATAAGGAAGAAGTTAAACTTTGAGCGATCTTATTACGTGATCATTGCTTTCTTCATGTGTTTTTTCATCTTGTTTATATGTGTGCTGTATCCTTTGCGTGATGAGCTTAATATGAGTGCAGCCAGTATTATATATTTGAAAGAGTCCTACCCGCGTTTTCAGCACTTTTTCCCAGCCATTGGGCTGTGGGTTTATTCTCTTTTTTATGTGTTTGCAGAGCTTTGGGGGACGTTTACACTCTCGGTGTTATTCTGGCAGTTTGCGAATGATAATATTGGTCCGAGCGAGGCAAAGCGCTATTATCCTCTGCTTATTTTTGTAAACAGCATGGCTACAATGACACTGGGGTATGTGATGTCAAAATTTGCTGATTTTCCCCCAGAAAAAATAGTTGTCAACAGTACATTATTGCTTATTGCATTGGTGGTTTGCCTATTTGCTACATTTCGCTGGATGCATGTGAGTGTGCTTTCGCGCCCTCAGTTTACTCAGTATGTCAGTCAGAGGACTAAGAAGCCGAAGGTCAAGATTAGTTTTGTTGAAAGTATTAAGCAAGCGTTGAAGTCACCTTACATTGGGTATATTGTGATTTTGGTTTTATCGTATAATATCATGACTAACATTATGGAAGTGACATGGAAAAGCCAAGCATTGCGTTTGTTTAATGATCTGCAATCTTACTACCGATTTATGTCGACGTATACTTTTTGGACTGGGGTGATTACCATGCTTTTCATATTCATCTCGCAAAGTTTATTACGCTTGTGTGGTTGGTGTGTGTGTGCCATGATTACACCTGTAATTGCCTCATTTATTGGCGTGGTTTTCTTTTCATATATGTTGTTTCAAGATCAGTTTGCTTATTTGTTGCGGTATTTTGGTGGAATCACCCCCCTAGTCTTTATTGTCTGGTTTGGGGGTATTGGGGTATTGATTGGAAAATCGTCTAAGTACAGTTTTTTTGATCCGACTAAAGAAATGGCATTTATTCCCTTGTCGTATGACTTGCGTATGACGGGAAAAGCGGCAGTAGATGGAGTAGGGGCCCGCCTGGGTAAGTCCAGTGGTGGCTTTATTCAGACCGTGTTGTATGTTTTTACAGCTGGAAGCCAGATAGATATTGCCCCCTATCTAGCAGGCATTATTGTATTGCTGGGCGTTCTCTGGTTGGTCGCTGTACTGCGCCTGAATAAGCTTTATCATCATCAAGTGGAATTATCGCAAAGCTGAAATATTCCTGCATGAGGCAGTTACAAGATCTGGAAAAAACAGCCAAACTGATATAGACTAAGCTAGCGGTAGAAATAATGTGATGTTATGAAAAAATATATGTGTCTTATTTGTGGTCTTATATACGATGAAGCAGAAGGTTGGCCAGCTGATGGCATTCAGCCCGGGACCCTTTGGGAAGATGTCTTAGATGATTGGATTTGCCCAGACTGTGGTGCTACCAAAGATGACTTTGATATGGTTCTTATGCCATGAAGTCATTAATTCCAGGGCCAGCTGGCCAATTGGAAATTGATCTGACAGAAGGTGATGGTCCATGGTGGCTTGTATGTCACCCACATCCACAGTTCGGTGGGAATATGGACAATAAAGTTGTTGTGACTCTTGCCAGAGCATTGTCATCTTGCGGCATGAAAGTAATACGCTTTAATTACCGTGGTGTGGGTATGAGTGAGGGTTCATATGGCAGTATTATAGGTGAGAGTGCAGATGCCAAAGCTGTCATGAGCTGGGCAAGTAATAAATTTGGTCCTATAGGGGGTGTTGCTGGTTTTTCATTTGGCAGTTATATAGCGGCACAAATAGAGGCTCAGGAGCCGCTTATTATGGTAGCGCCTCCTTGTGAGCGGATGCCATTTTCTCAGTGCCGAATATCAGAGAAGTCACTTATTATTCATGGATCTAAAGATGAGATCTGTTCATACGATCAATCAAAAGAGTTTGCATCTCAACGCGGCATTGAGTTTATTGCCTTAGAGGGGGCCAGTCATTTTTTTCATGGGGCTCTTCCTGCACTCAAATGTGCCTCTATATCATTTTTATCAATAATATAAGTTATTTACCCTAATATAGTTTACATATTATTGTATAATGCTATAATAGTATATAATGTATACAATATTTATCTTATAGGTGCAAACATGCCAGGCTCTCATAAAAATTCAAACTGTGTGTGTGTGGTGGAGGCTAACGTGGCAAGCGTTCCTCCCAACGAATATGCAGTCTTTAAAGACGGGTTCAATAAACAGAATTTAGAAATTAAACAAGTGGCTTTACGCATTACTCTAGACGAGATGGCTGGAAGAAGCTGTAAGGCTGATAGCAGCAAGGTCAGTCATGAGGAGTCAGAATCTGGGCCCAGTGAGGAAGAAAAAAGTGCGCAGAAAAGAGAAGCAAGAGCTCGTATAGAAGGTTTCACAACAAACATGGTTCGCGATGGTGGTGGATTTGTGTTTGATGAAATTTCTATCACTCAATTATGGACAAGGGTTGTCGATAGAATGAAAAAAGAAGAATTTGAGAATGCCGTGTTGTCCATGATGAATCAGTACAAAGATACTTGTGACGCATCTAGCGCTGCCGATGACTATAATAAGAAACTCGCATCTGATGAAAGTCAACGAGTTACAAAAGTTTTAGACGTATACCAAAGCTACTTTAGTAAACATTACAGCATGGTTTCTGTTTCGGATGATGAGAACGTATTGCGTAGAAAAGTAAACGCTGATAAGTCACAGCTACAGAATGCGTTGACTAGTCTTAGGGAGGATATTCTAGGCATTCAGCATGTAAGAATTTGGAATAACGATGTGGCTTTGCAAAAGATGAACAAACCAGCATTAGAAAAAGCAATACAAGAATTCAATGAATTTTTTGATAGCGAAAATAGCCTGCTCACCGATCCAACTTTTGACCGTTATAAGCAAGAACACCAAGCGCTGACAATTTTAAACAGAGGTCTGATTGGCTTATCTAGCGGTGAGGAAGGCTTACCGGAAGGTCAAATGCTGCGAGCTCATAAAAAATTAGATATTAATGATCTTAGTATGATGTTATCAGCAATATACTTGGGTGTACCATTGGTTACGACTAATGTGGCGATGGTTTATCAAATAAACAAGTTGGTTATGACTTGCACTCTTGCACGCCGGTGTTTGGTCCTATCTCCAACGGCGCCCTTGCCTGATATAGGAGCATTAATTGAAGATGGTCGATATGCGCTTTTTGGCGCAGTGCAAAAACCTGAGGACAATAAACATAATACTTGTTCGCCAGACAGAAAAGCAAGAGAGTCCAGGGAGGAAACTAAGTTGCCATCATATTTAACACCTCCTCGAGAGTTAAGAGGAGGGGGTGCAAGTGGACAAAAATCAACTTCTATAAAGGATGATAGTAGAGGAAAAGACAAATCAACTCCTGAAGGGCTGAGATGTGCAGCAGACAGGCATACACCTCCCAAAAGGGGGTCAGTAAAGACATTGTCTTTTTTACTCCCACCGCCGGGAGAAGAAGGGGGGCAAAGCTCAAGTCCAGGTGGCTCTGATCCTGATTCAAGTCCAGGTGGTTCTGATCCTGATTCAAGTCCAGGTAGATCTTCACCACCTTTAAAGCCTTGATAACCTGATTGTATTGATTTCACTGCCACGCCTTGTTACTCTGTTCTATGGATCAAAATAGCGCATTAAAAAAATATTTTCGAGGGTTCTTGCCAGTTGTCATTGATTTGGAGACATCGGGTTCAGATTGCTCTCGTCACGGCATTCTTGAAATAGCAGCGGTCTTTCCTAAATGGAAATCCAAGTGGCAATCAGGCCAAGTGTACCATGAACATGTTGAGATGTTCGATGGTGCTGAGCAGGCAGAAGATTCAATGAAAATTCATGGAATTATTCCAGACCACCCTTTTAGGGGGGCAATAGATGAAGCGGCAATGATGCGTTCTTTAGTGAAGAGTATCAAGCAACAGTGTGAGAAATTTGGTACGTCTAAAGCTATTTTGGTAGCTCACAATCCAAATTTTGATGTGGGTTTTCTAAGAGCTGCAGAGTCGCGTACTGGAATAAAGTTGCCCATGCATCAGTATACAATGTTTGATACAGCTACAATGGGAATATTGATGTACAGAGAGACAGTTTTAGCAAAGCTATGCTTCAAGTCAGGCTTGGGCTTTGATGTGAGTGAGGCTCATGGCGCTTTGTATGACGCGGCAATGACTGCCAAGCTTTTTTGGCTTATGGTGAATTCATCTTGTAAAAAGATTTCAGGCGGCTGAGTGAGGGCTTTTGTTTGTGTGTATAACATTCTTGAATATGGCCTAATAAGTAGTGAATAATTAGCTCAGGGTTCCAAGGAAGAAAGTCAATGGCTTGTTTGATAAAGCTATCTTTGATTTGATACTGATAGCGATTGGCAATGGATTTAATGATTTTGTATAGATTACTGTGTTTTCTAGGAGCCACAAGGCATAAAGTGAGACACTGCTGACAGCGTGATGATAAATCTGCCAGAGTTGGCAGTGATTGTGCAGATATCAGCCATTTAATTTGAGGAAAATGTTGGCTAAATGAAACCAATTTTTCAGGATGGGGGTATTTATCTATATCATCAATAATGAGCCATTTGATAGAGTCATTTTGTGGTGGTATGGGCTCATGCTCTGTGTGTAAGAACATAGCATCGTGATGGAGAAGGTGTGCAAAACTTCGCATTAAATGGGTCTTTCCGGACATGCGTGGCCCAAGCAAAAGAATTGATGTTCGTTGTGATAGTCCTCGAGTGATATGCGCTAAAGTGCCATCATGATCAATATAGTTATCGATCTGTTGATGGCCTGCATGGTCTAGCTCAAGAGTGTGTTGATGATATATCATAGTCATATGCAATATCGGTATTATCGTAGCGAGGGGGGTAAAGATAGGGGCGTAGAAATTTTATTTCTGCCCATTCAGTGACAAGCGAGTCAATGCCTCCAGGTTGTTCTATCTTAATAATGATATATTCTGGAGTCAACTGTATGATACTCATTGGTCGTTGAGGAAGCGTACTTTGTATTTTATTCAGAATGGATCTTTGCTCCATGACATTGTCAATCCCATGGATTTCAACCAGTACATCACTAACAGCGGCATTCTGATATTCTAAGGATTCAGAAGCCAGTTTTTCTCTGATGTGTATAAAGAGTTTTTTGAGTGAGTCATATACTTCTCCTTCAGTTGACTCTTCAATAAAGCTGTTTTGGTTATACCATACCCAACTATGTTGATTGTTCTTTGGGTTGGTTTTAAGTGCAACAACCTGACTGGACTGATAACGCCTTTGAGTCAGGTCTAAAGCGCTGCTTTCTTGATGCGACATAACATTATGCCATGCTTGGAGGTCACTGAGATCCATCAGAGCTGGTTTTACATGTATGCCATATGTGTCTAGTATTTCATTCATTAGCTCGTGTACAGAGTCATTGGGTTGATCACTCAGCAACAAGATGGAGGGTCTGCTTTTCTCGGGCCAATAGGTGAGTTGGAGTGAAGGGAGAGTTTCCAGAACAGAGTCTTTATCGAACTGAAGATGGCACATGCTCTGACGAAGTTCATCTGTTGAGAAATAGTAGGCATGCAGCAGTCTTTCTTTGTCTTTGTATTTCAACAGATTCTTGTCATAAGGATGCCCTTGATGGGTGGTGCGTATGAGCAACTTATTAAGAGCACTTTCTAGGTTTTCAGGCCAGGAACGCGCGTTCTTGGATGAAACAGGAATAGACACTTCAAGAATCTCTGCATGAAGGATTGTGCTAAGTATAAGTAAAAGGCTAATAAAATACATATGGTAAGATAACCAAAACACAGAGCTGTTGCAAGTTATTCCAAAAGGCCTGTTAAGGAAAGCATACAAAGAGCAATAATCAATTCAACGGGCGTGATCCATAGAACAGAGGTTCAAAGGTAACTTGTTAAGAGAAACACAGACTTAATTCTTGGTCGGCACTGAAGAGACATCTCGCATATCAGAGGGAACGAGTGGTGAGGCAGATCAAAATACGGTAGATGTTTTGTGCATAGGCGGGCGATTCAATCCAGGGGCTGATTCCACATAAGTTATTGATAATAATCATAAAATACAATAAGAGCTATCGTTAATAGAAAAATAGAAGTTAATAGAATCGTCACTGATACATTGAGGAGAGGAACATGAAACTAATAAGACTAGTGGTCATCATGGCGATGATAGGCGGCGCAGGGGTGGCCGCTTCGACGCTGCCTCATGGTTCCGAGATGGAGCAAATAGGCGGAGACCCGGGTGGGAATGAGATAGCGCAGGCCGCCATCCATGACCATATAGGGACAAGTACGACGACGGCCGCCGCCCCATGTGAGTTAGTGGATAGTACCGAGATGTGCGACTGATGGCTGAGAGTGTCAGGGGAAGAAGAGAATGCATATCACCCTTACGACAGGGTGAGCGACTAACAAACGTGTAACCACTACAGAGAGAACAATCTAGCGGTCTGTAAGGAG
>CAZMRQ010000001.1:66783-89547 GCA_964568795.1 uncultured Gammaproteobacteria bacterium
AGCTACTGAATAGCTGTATGATAGTCTGTTGCAGCAAAGGTGTAAAGAGCTGTGTGATGTCATAGCCTGGCTCTAGGCGTAATGTTAATCCAGGGTTAAAGAAGTGGTGGATGATAGGATGGAGATGCAGATATGCTCAAATACCCACCAAGAAAAAAGGCCATGGATAATGGAGTGACAGTCCCTGAAACAACAGTCAGTTCTGAGTACGCTCTATCTATATAAGTAATTGATAATAAACATAAAATACAATTAAAACTATCGTTAATAGGAAAATAGAAGATAATAGAATCGTTCCTGATACATTGAGGAGAGAAATATGAAAACAATAACATTAGTGCTCATCATGGTGATGATAGGTGGTTCCGCGTACGCAGCAGGGTGCAGTTGCAACTTGACCGGTGGGGACATCATCAAGACCAGTTATGATGGGCTGGATCAGCAGGAGATGAAGATCACTTGTGGGCAGGCGGACAACCCAGCCTGCAATTGCACGATGGCCCTCCGGGGCGTCAGCATGCACCAACTGGGAGGTCATGTGAGGCTCACGTGCACTGGCCCTAACGATGTCACTGGCGGTTGATAGAAAGGTATTTGAGAATATCGCTTTCCTAAGGCCGACTAACAAACGTGTAACCACTACAGAGAGAACAATCTAGCGGTCTGTAAGGAGGGTAGCATACCCAGTGAAGACAGAGATGGAGCCTCAGTTGAGTCAAGAGACTCAGTGGGGTCTTCAATAGCTTAGCGAGCTACTGAATAGCTGTATGATAGTCTGTTGCAGCAAAGGTGTAAAGAGCTGTGTGATGTCATAGCCTGGCTCTAGGCGTAATGTTAATCCAGGGTTAAAGAAGTGGTGGATGATAGGATGGAGATGCAGATATGCTCAAATACCCACCAAGAAAAAAGGCCATGGATAATGGAGTGACAGTCCCTGAAACAACAGTCAGTTCTGAGTACGCTCTATCTATATAAGTAATTGATAATAAACATAAAATACAATTAAAACTATCGTTAATAGGAAAATAGAAGATAATAGAATCGTTCCTGATACATTGAGGAGAGAAATATGAAAACAATAAGATTAGTGCTCATAATGGTGATGATAGGTGGCACGGCAACGGCGGTATCCGAGGAAGTTATTCTGTGGGGTCGGCAGTATAATGCCCCAGAATCTGATGACAGGCGTTGTTACTGTGGCGACGCATATATGTGCCCCGGGGACTGGTGCAATGATACAAAGTGGAAGATGCCAGCGGGATGTAAGTGTAATTGACGATACACATTCCAGGATGGCTTGTCGGAGGGGGCTAGCGACGGATTAGTGAGCCCGGGCGGAGCACAGACTGGGGTGGCGGTGAGCGACTAACAAACGTGTAACCACTACAGAGAGAACAATCTAGCGGTCTTTAAGGAGGGTAGCATACCTAGTGAAGACAGAGATGGAGCCTCAGTTGAGTCAAGAGACTCAGTGGGGTCTTCAATAGCTTAGCGAGCTACTGAATAGCTGTATGATAGTCTGTTGCAGCAAAGGTGTAAAGAGCTGTGTGATGTCATAGCCTGGCTCTAGGCGTAATGTTAATCCAGGGTTAAAGAAGTGGTGGATGATAGGATGGAGATGCAGATATGCTCAAATACCCACCAAGAAAAAAGGCCATGGATAATGGAGTGACAGTCCCTGAAACAACAGTCAGTTCTGAGTACGCTCTATCTATATAAGTAATTGATAATAAACATAAAATACAATTAAAACTATCGTTAATAGGAAAATAGAAGATAATAGAATCGTTCCTGATACATTGAGGAGAGAAATATGAAAACAATAAGATTAGTGCTCATAATGGTGATGATAGGTGGCACGGCAACGGTGGTATCCGGGGAGCCCGTCCTCATTCCCTTCGGTCCAAACACTCAAGGTTCGGTACAACAGAGCTCCCCCATGGGGGCCGATACTCCGTGTGGTTGCCTGTGTTGTTGTGGAACATCGTGCGGCACCTGGAGCTTCGACGCGCAGGGGCGGCTGGTATGTGACGCCTGTGACTCCTAAAGCTGACGCATTGGGCAGGCCTGGGGGGGCCGGAGCCGATGGGGGAATATTCAGTCCGACTAACAAACGTGTAACCACTACAGAGAGAACAATCTAGCGGTCTGTAAGGAGGGTAGCATACCCAGTGAAGACAGAGATGGAGCCTCAGTTGAGTCAAGAGACTCAGTGGGGTCTTCAATAGCTTAGCGAGCTACTGAATAGCTGTATGATAGTCTGTTGCAGCAAAGGTGTAAAGAGCTGTGTATAGGCTTATACTTTTTGTGGTTTTAGGTTTTCCAGTAGGTCTGTAGAATTCGAAATTTTTGTGTTGCTGTTTGCCTGACAACAGTTCAGGAAAGTGCTGGCATCAATAAATGATAAAAAAGAAGAGATAATGATAAGTTTTTCTTGACATTTTTATCATATAAATCTAAGTTGTAGATAATTAAAACTACGAGATAAACATGGTTAGATCTGAAATAGTGGCTTGTCTGGCATTAAAGCTGCCGCACCTTCCTGCACAGCAAGTAGAGTCATGTGGCCATCTCATTATTGAAGCAATGATTGAGGCGCTGTGTCGTGGAGATCGTGTTGAATTCAGAGGTTGGGGAAGTATGGAACTGAGAAAGCGCAATGCGCGTATTGCCCATGATCCATCATCTGGAAGAAAAGTTCTAACACCAGAGCGTTTTAAGCCACACTTTAAAGCAGGTGGGCAAATGCGTCAACGTGTCAATGCAGCAAGAGCTGATTTCCCTCTTAAAAGAGGCAAAAAGAGAAAGGAAAATGAGCTAGAAAGCGTATAAGCCAATACATTTACCAAGCGATTTCGACTTAAATAGAGGCGAAATCGCTTTTTTTATTTGCAGAATTATACAGTTGGAATAGTGATCCCTTTTTGATTCATGTATTTGCCACTGCGGTCTTTATAGGATGTTTCACATACTTCATCACTCTGGAGGAACAGCAGCTGGGCAATGCCTTCGCCAGCATAGATACGCGCAGGAAGATTGGATGTATTGGAGAACTCTAAGGTGATATAGCCAGACCACTCAGGCTCAAGTGGTGTGACGTTAACAATAATCCCGCAACGTGCGTAGGTTGACTTTCCTAGACAAATCACTAGAACATCCCGTGGTATATTAAAGTGCTCCACCGTTCTGCCTAAAGCAAAAGAGTTGGGGGGGATAATGCATGTGTCGCTTTGAATATCGATAAAGCTGTCTTTGCGAAAATCCTTAGGGTCTACAAGTGATGTATTGATGTTTGTAAATATTTTGAACTCATTGGCGCAACGCACATCATAACCATAGCTCGATAATCCATAGGATATAAGCGGTGTGTTATCTGTATGGCATGTTTGTTTTTCAACAAAAGGAGTTATCATCCCTCTCTTGGCTTGTTCTCTGATCCACTTGTCTGATTTGATGCTCATGGCTTATCTCCTTGTGTGATGGGTATTTGAATACGGTGTTTGCGGCGGTTGGGCAGTTGTTGGTATGCAAGCATGACTTGGTCGCTTACATGGCTGAAAGCAGGATCAGGTTGGCCATTTTGTGCTAATATTGACCAGTTAAATTGACCTAATGAATTCAAAGTGCTATTTCCGGGGTTGTTGCCAAAAGGCTGAATGTCTTTGTTGCAATGAGGGCAGGAAAGCTGAGAGCCATTAGTCAAGATGCCTAGTATAGGGATATTGGTTTGTTCTAACATATAGGCTGCTCTTGCTACGTCACTATGTGCAAGAACATGAGGCTGAGTCACAACAACAGCGGCATTGACAGGGAGCTTCTGCGACATAGTCAGTTGAATATCCCCTGTTCCTGGAGGCATATCTATAATCAGAAAATCACACGGTTCCCATGCCGTTTGATAAACCAATTGCAGCAGAGCTTTAGTTGCCATAGGGCCTCGCCAGATCATAGCTTGTTGATCATCGACTAGGTAAGACATACTCATTAATTGAAAGCCATCTTTTTTTACTGCAGGCCATGATTTTTCATTTGCTTTCAGAGTGTGATGAGGGAAAAATGTTCCTATGCTAGGTCCATAGATATCTGCATCAAGCAGGGCTACTTTGGCACCAGCAGCTTGGAGTTGATAGGCCAATTGGACAGCACAGGTGCTTTTACCAACCCCTCCTTTTCCTGAGCAAATAGCGATGGTGTGTTTAATTTGAGGCAGCGGCGGATGGTTGCATTCTTTGAGCTGATCAGCGATATGGACATGACGATTTATTTTTTGTTTTATTTTTTCTTGCGTGTGTGCAGACAACCAGGAGTATACAGTTGCGTGATCCGCTATTTCGCCAATGACAGTGTCATTTAAGTAGAGTTGGGCATTATTGACGTGGATTTTCATGGAAGGCATGTTTTTTCTTTTCATATGTTAGGTAAGGGTCTGATCAATGTAAAGAAGTTTTTTTATTTGTGCAAGGGTTGAGGAAATATCATGTGCTTTGATGAGGTGAATGAAGTCTGGGTGAATGCCCTTTAGTTCAGCGAGCATGCTCTCATGATGCACCCAATAATGAGACAAAGATAAATGGGGGAGGTAGTCTGGCCACAATGCCTTAAGTTGACTCCATTGTTTTTGTGAGCCAATAATGATATGTGAAAAGTGTGCCTCGGGTGGGGGGATAGGATTATCAATATGCTGGTAGACACCACAGTATTCAATGTTTTTCAGATTGGCACAGTGCTTTGTCTGATTGTGACGCGGGCCAACAATTCGAATGTGCTTGTAATGGAAATTTTGGAGGCAATCCAGCACATGCTTCAGTTGGAATGGAGGGCCGAGCAAGTCTATCTTTTCTGGAAAAAGAGCTGCAGTGTGGGGTCCCACAGCGATATGGCGACATGGCAGGGCCAATTGTTCTTTGGCGTATTTGACAGCATTCTGACTGAGCCAAATAACCGCATTGGGGCACTCAGTTTTGTATTCATATTTGCAGGCACGTGTATGAAAAGAGCTATAAACCGTATGTTCTAGGTGAAGTTGATGTGATTTTTTTTGCCAGTTGATAGCCGCAGTTGGGGTGTAGAGTAAGAGGGTTGACAATTTATAAGTCTTTGCTGTCTTTAGTAGCTGCGTGACTAATTGCTTGGCCTCCCTTGGCTATGTCATCACCAAGTCCTTGAATGGTGTGGCACCCAACAAGAAGCGAAATGAGTGTGATTAAAAGAAACTGGTACGGCATTAGTATCTCCACTATCTAAATAATCATTATGATTAATGTCTTGGGAAAGTGCAAGGGACAGAGCATGGATTCAGCTAAGTATGTTAAATAAATGGCCGTTGAAGAGTCGAAGTCATCCATTGCCTGGCAGTATCATTAAATAAGGAATTGTTAAATCGTGTATGTTTTATCGATAGTTTTATTCTATTCGTGTTGTGAGCAGAAAGCATCAAAAATTATGGATTTCATAACCCAAGCATATATTGAGTATGGATGCATTTGCAAGATACGCCTTCTGCGACATTTTCTTGGTAATGGTTTGTCCTTATGATAAGATGTAATATCAAGAAGGGAGAAAGAAATGACGGAGAGCAAGGTCAGTTCTAGGGGAAGTACTTTCAAGGTCAAATTGATGCTTTTTTTTGCCCTTATTATTTGCATGATGTCACTTGTTGAAGTGCTGAATCTATGGCCAAGAAATAGGAGGGCTGCTTCTTCTCTTTCATTTCACCAGATTGATTGCCCCAGCTGTCGTTGGGCTTTAAGCCAGCAGGCATTCATTGACAATGATATTGATCGCAGCATAGCTTTGCTGGCATCGTCTTCAAATTTAAGCGCCTGGTCTATGCCTATGCACTACCAAATCAGTCAACTTAGCAAGTATAAGAAAAATCCGATTAGCAAAAATTCTGTACAGGGGTTGAACACTTTTGGCCTGTCTATTAAGCGCAAGCATGCCGCGCATTCGCAGAACCCTTTAGCATTCATGCAGCAAGAGCGTATTTTGCAGTACTATCAGATGGTATTGGAGGCACTGATGTGATTCGCTTTTTATTGACGGTTGTTTTTATTTTTGCTCTCATGTTTTGGCTGCCTATGCATGAGTCTATTGGTCTTGATTTTTTAGATTATGATGTGAGGATACAGCTTTGGCTTCTCATTTTATTTGAGATTCTTATTGTGGCTGTGTTGCTTTTTTTATACCGCATTGTACGTGCGGTTATTTGCTTTCCTAGACAGATTGGCCGATTTAATCAAAAACGTTCTCTGCATAAGGCAAATCAATGCCGAGAGAAAATGGTGGCTCACTTATTGATGAAACGGGATGACTGTGTTTTGCCTTTGTATAAAGATCTTGCTAATCAAGCACAGTGGTTTGATCACATAGTCGGCGCTTTTTCTTCATTGAAATCAGGCAATTTTTTGCTTTTCGACCAGGCTATTGTAGCTATTAAAGAAGCCGGGTTTTCAGAAGAAGTGACCAGCATGCTAAGAATTTCGTGTCTTGACTTCATTGAGCGTCAACAGCTGGAGCTTGAAGTTGTGCCTTTACTGCAAAAGACAAAGACCAGTCATTTTGCTTGGCTGTGGGCTTATAAAAATAAAGAAAGCATCACTGCCCTTGCATGGTTTTATAGCCGCAAGGATGCGAAGTCTTGTCTTTCAGAAAAGTCATACAATGCATTATTAGCTGCTGTGGTTAATATGGCCCTTTCTCAATTATCTGTGAAGGAAGTACTTCATTTATTGGACAGTCATGAAAAAAAGAAATCGCCTGTTTTAGCAGTGATCATCCAAGAGATGCACCGTCTTGGTTTGCGTGAGGAAGCTGCTGCAATGTTAAAGCGTTCTTTGCAAAGAGAAAGTGCCCCTGAGCTGATTGTATTAGGCACACTTTTTTTAGCAGATGAACATTGGTCTGCATGGTTTTTGAGTTATAGTCAGGATCAGGAAGGCCTCGAATTTCATAGGATGGCAACACTAGTACATTGGTATCGCCAAGAAGACAAAGAGGCAGTGAGTCGACTCAGTCGGTACTTACGGGTGCTTAACAAGCCTTATTCACAGCTTAATGAGGCTGTGCTGCCTGAGCTTTCAATGGTTGATGTTCAGCTAATATCGATGGTTTCAGCCAGTACAGGTGATCAAGCCATTTATCGATTAGCTGAAAAAGAGTTAAGCAGCAGGCAACTGACGTCTCAATACTTTGCCAACGGCTGATTTGGGTAATTCTCTAATAAACACGATTTTTTTAGGCACTTTGTAGGCCGAGAGATTTTGGCGGCAGTGTTTGAGTATCTCCTGCTCCGAGCAAGAGACATTTTTCTTAACTATGTAAGCAGCCACTACTTCAGCAGTATACTCTCCTTCCCCAACTACACCGCATTCGAGCACATCTGGGTGTAGTTCAATAACTTCTTCAACTTCCTGAGGGTAAACATTAAAGCCAGAGATAATAACCATGTCTTTGGCTCGGTCTATCAAGCAGATTTCTCCATGAGGGGTGAGAAGTCCAATGTCACCGGTTTTAAACCAGCCATCAGGGGTCATAGCTGCATGTGTCTCTTGTGGTTTCTTCCAGTAGCTTGACATAACTTGGGGTCCTTTGACCCATATCTCACCACATTCTTGCGGCAACGCGGGGACTGTATCATCTTTCATGATTTTGACGAGAGTGTGCAATACGGGTTGGCCAACTGTTTCACTAAAAGTGTGTTGGTGTTGGGACAGTGCAATAATCGGAGATGTTTCGGATAGGCCGTAACCTTCATCAACGATGCATCCTGTTTTTTCGTACCACTTTTGTGCAGTTTTTCTATGTGTTTTCATCCCGCCATTGATAGTTTGTCGGAGGTTTTTCCAGTTTATAGTTGTAAATTCTTTGTGTTTGAGGAGATTTTCCATAAGTGTTTGGATTAAAGCGACGCCGTGGATTGGTTGTGATCGAATGATTTTAATGAGTTTATCTGTATCTCGGGGGTTGGCCACAAGAAGCCCTTTGGCGCCTTGTGAGAAGCCGATAAGAGAGACAGTGAGAGCAAATATGTGGTATAAGGGAAGGGCCAGTAGTACAGTTGTTTCACTGCCAGGATGAAAGAGTGATGGCGCAACAGCGTGTTGTCCTTGAATAATGTTATAGAGAATGTTGCGGTGAGTGAGTATAGCTGCTTTAGGCGTTCCGGTTGTCCCGCCTGTGTATTGCAAGAATGCTCTATCATGCCATTGTATATTTGGTGGTTTCCAGTGAGGGTGTGGCATGTCAAGGAGAGAGGGAAGAGGGGTGAAATCCTTTATTTGGTGATTTTCTCCCATTCTTTTCACATACTTCATAACCATATGGGCCAGCAAGGCTTTGTGTTTTGGGAAACAATCGCCTATTTGACTAATGATAACGTGTTTGATTGGGGTTTCTTGCAAGCACTCTTGGAGTGTATGTGCGGCATAATCTAAGATGATGATGGTGTGGCTGCCAGAGTCAATAAGCTGATTTTTTAGCTCACGAGTAGTGAGAAGGGGATTGATGTTGACAATAGTAGCTCCACAGAGAAGAGAGGCAAAAATAGAAATCGGGTATTGCAAGCAATTGGGCAGCATAATCGCTATACGGTCACCAGGGTTAATTCCAAAATCTTGCATCAAAGATGCTGCAAGGGATAATGCTTTATTATGCAGTTCATAAAAACTTAGCTTTGTGTCAGCATGTTCATAAGCTGTTTTATCGCCAAACTTCTGGCAGGTATGGAGGAATAGTTCATTGATAGAGCTGTATTCGGGGTGATGTCTCATTTTTAAAATCACGTATGGCTAACTTAATTATAGCCATGGAGACGCCGGCGGTCTTAAAAATTGATTATTTGACTTTTATTCAATCAGTTATATGGCAGTCAGGACTTGTCTGAATTGCGTAAGATTTGTTATTAGTGATCACGGCTTCACAGTTGGGGTGCTTGTTAACTGATCTAATAAGCAGTTGGTTATCATCCATTATTGTTATAGTAAAAGTTTTGAAGGTATGGTAATCAGGGATATGATTTTCTAATTCAATGCTAGAGTAGCTACCTATTTCGATGATCTTCTCAGCGTTGGCGTCGTTATCAGGCTCTATCTTTATGCTCACTTTTTCCTTGTGATGATTAATGATTGAGTTGGCATGAAGTGCACTGGATAAAGCTACTATACATGTTATATAAAGATTTCGCATATTTCACCATGTTATTGATACTAACATCTTACCAAAATGCCACGCAGAGTAAAGTGTTTATTATTATTCATTTTTTTCATATGCATATATTTTTTTGCTATACCATTTTCTTCCATGAGTCATTTCATCTATGATTCCATGAAGTAATTTTTTTGCACATCGTATGTCATCGAATGTCATTGTATGTGACAGTATGCGGTGTATCCTTTGTAAACAGTAAGATCCAGGGGTGTTGTCTTGATGCCATTGAAATCCTTCATTGATATTAAAAGTGATCCAGCCATGTTTTTTTTGTGGCAGATTATCAAGATTTAGACCGTAGCCTAATTGGCTAATAACAGTTTGTTCAAAGTATCGGCAAATAAAGCTATGACATTTTTTGTTATTAAGCAAAGCCAAGGATTTCCCGTATTGAAGGAATGCCTCCGGATAAGAAATGTGGAGTGGCAGCAACGAAAGAATAAGTTCATGAAGATAAAGCAGTGTGATGAGATGGTTGTCTCGGAAATGGTATATGGGGCCCTGGACTTCTTTATTCTGCAGTTTATGCAGCCCTGATCGGTGTTCTTTCCATCTTAATTTATAGCAGCAGCCTATTTGCGGGGTGTTTTTTCTGCTAGTTGTGCAGTCAAACCGTCCTGTTTTTTCACCAAAACAGCAGACAATCAGTTGTTTCTCACTGAGCCAACGTTGATGAATGATATAGGCTTTTTCGCACTGCATAACTAGAAAAGGTGTTTCTCAGTGTGAATGATATCAAAAAAAGGCGAAGGGTTTAATACCTGATTTGCGTGTCACAACCGCCATAGCAGAAAAAGAGATAAAACGAAAGACAATGGCTGAATATATCACGCCTGCTGCTCCAAAGTATTTTGCAGAAACAACCATAGCAATGCATGTCGTGATTGTCTGGGCTATACCTATTTTAGTCTGTATTTCATGATGTCCTGTGTAATACAGTAGAATAGGAAGGCCACCTAAAAAATAGTTCACAGAGTAGCCTGTAGATGCAATCAGTAGTATAGGATAGAGGTGGACATACTCTTGTCCAAAGTGATGTAGAAGAGGCTGGCCGAAAAAAGTCTGACAGGTCAAGATTAGAACGACAATGACTAGTCTTATCAAAAGCATCTGATTCCATAGAGTTTGTAGCTTGTCATTCTTTTTTTCTGCTGAAAACTCTTGAAAAAAAGGCTTGGCGTAAGTATTGATCGGGGTTGTTAGTACATAATAAACACTTGTTAGAATTGTGATCACGGAGTAAAAGCCCACCTGCTCTTCTCCAGGGGACAGCCACTCTAAGAGTAAAATGCCCATAGAAGCGTAGAAACTCATATTCAAAATGTTAAAAAAGCTGGTGGTGGTCAGATTTTCCCATTTTGACTTATCAGCGAAGCTTGGTTTTTTGCCAATTTGAGATTTTGACTCATGCCAACACATCAAGGCTGTCACACTGGTAGCACAAAGCTGACTAAGAACAAATAGGATTAATAGGTAGCTGGTATTAAGTTCAGCCCCCATCGCTTCTCCAATAGCAATGAAGACAATAAATGTCAGAGGGTATATGAGGGCGGTCGGCACAGAATAGCTGATGTATTTATGCCGAGCCAAAAGTGGGGCACCCAAAAAATACGATATTCCTAGTATGGGGCTAAATAGCAGCATTAACAGAAAAGGGTGTAGCTCATACAGCTTACTAATAGGTATATGATGCACTATAGATAAAGTCATATGAAGTGCGATAACTGCAATAATATAAATAGTGCATATGACCATGAGATTTTTTGTTACCCAGTAAAAGAGGCCAGTTGTATCAGCATTTTTTTTGGAAGCAACGTAAGATGGCAATAAGACGGAGCAAGCCGTGTTCATGCCAAAGGTAATAAAAACAATCATGAAAACAGCTATTCGTATAGCTGATTTGTAATCACCATATTGATGTGGCAATAAATAATGAGTGAGCTGGGTATTCAAGTAATAAAAAGTGATATAAGCTAAAATTCCTAGAATAATGAGATAAAAAATACTGCGAGAATTATGCTTTTTATGAGGTATCAGGTGGTGTTCATGCTGTTCTTGAAAATGCAGTTGATCCATATAGATTTCCTATCCAGTTATCTTTTGTAGTCCATTGTTTTATTATAGCATCTTTCTGAGTATGATCAACCCATTGCCCTTCGATTCGAGTATGACAGGACTTTCCTTGTAAAAAAGACCAGAAGGTTAGAGGGAATTGATAGCCTATATGGCAGTCTAGCCATTTAGGGTTTGTTTGAGTTTTAAGAACTAGCTGTACACCTGTGGGTTTTGGATCAAGGAGATATTTAAACTTATTTTTTTTCTTTTCTGCAAAACGCGTTCCTTCAGGAAAAATAATAATGACGGCATGGGGATTGGATTGCACACAGTTTTTAATGAGAGCAATATCAGAGCGTGTCCCATCACGGCTAAGTAACGGGCAGCCCATGAGTTTTGAAGCTAATCCAAAAATAGGAATCCGTAGTAATTCTTTTTTCATGACAAAAAGCATCACTGGAAGGTGTGCTTGGCAAGCAGTTAAAAGGAGGAAGATATCGATCCAACTTTGGTGGTTGGAGGTCATTAAAGTGGGAGGGGGGGTTAAAGACGGCAGCTCGATTTGAAGATTCTTACCAAAAGACCTCCTTGTGAGTGTGGCAAGTTTGCTGCCCCAGTGAATGAAGAGTTGGTGGGTGCTTGTTTCATGTTTGCATAGACCAAATTTTACCATTAGGCCAGCTAGGATGATTAGCAGGCCATCGACAGTACTCCAAAAGAGGAGATAAGACAGTTGGTATATACCAAAAAGAATACGCATAAGAAATGGTCCTATAGTTGATTGAGGTATTGAGTGTTATGCGCCATAACTTGCTCAATGTTGTGGGCGACTAACCAGCGATCAATCTCATGCAGCAGTCTGCTGTCATTGGCGGGGTCGTCTAGATCGCATTGTCCATAAAATAATTGTTTTGTCAAGCAGTCGCCTATCATCCAATGGCAGCTGTAATGGGCTGTTTTAGACACATAAATTCCAGCAGGGGCATGACAGGAGAGCTGGATGTGTTGGCCAATTCTACGTTCAAGGCAAGCACAGTTCCAAGACTCAGGGTCTTGTTCTTTGACATGAATACGGGCATCTTCTCTTGCTACAAGTGCTATGAATCCTTGCCCAGGGGAAGGCAGAAAGGTTTCCAATGGAAATTTGTATTGGATGTGTTGTTGCAGTGAGAGTCTGTTGAGACCTGCCACGGCCATGATTAAGCTATCAAAAGGTTGTCCTAATTTATTGATTCGCGTTTGTATGTTGCCACGCACATTTTGACATTGCAATTGTGGGTAGTAGTGTTCGAGTAAAACTTGACGGCGAAGTGAGCATGTTCCTACAATTGATCCATAAGGAGAGTTTTCAGGGTGAGGGTGATGTGACAGCCAGGCATCTCGTGGATCTTCTCTTTGGCTGATAGCAATGATCTTGAGTCCTTTCGGGCACTTCATAGGCATGTCTTTCATAGAATGACAAGCGACATCTGCTTTTCCTGTAAGAACATGCTGATCTAAGAGGGCCGAGAATGATTCATTGGCCTGGAAAGACGTCAGTGGTTCTTCCAGGTTCAGGTCCTGGGCTGTCGTGACGCGCATCATTTGGATTTCTTCTTGGAGCAGCCCCCCCATTTGGGTTGATTGAAGGAGAGCCAGGGGGCTCTGGCGGGTCGCCATTAGAAGGGTCATTGTTGTTTCTCCGTGGGAAGTGTTGCAGGGTGTTTTTAATCTGCCACCAGTGTTTGTATACAAATGCTGCTAAGAGTAGGATAGAGCAGATTAAGGTTGATATGTAAGCAGCTGCGTGTCCTTTTCCGTTGATTATAAACGCAGTGAGGGGGTGAGAGGGAAATGCGTAAATGCTGCTGAGTATAATAAGTGTTGCCAGTATGAGAACAAGAAGGGCGATGG
This sequence comes from uncultured Gammaproteobacteria bacterium, assembly GCA_964568795.1. GTDB lineage: Bacteria > Pseudomonadota > Gammaproteobacteria > Comchoanobacterales > Comchoanobacteraceae > CAZMRQ01. The sequence continues at coordinate 79,939 of CAZMRQ010000001.1, forward strand.
TAGAGGCTTTGTATTCATTTAGGAAGTGAGTGATGACTTGTCCCCAGGGCAAAGCAGCGCGTATGGTATCATAAATACAAGAGGATGGGTTTTCTTTTTCTTGGATTTTCATTACATATGCCGAGTATGACATTGCCTGTGTTGTGAATCTCCCTGTAGGAAAATCCCTTTGGAGAAATTCTAAAGGATCGGTTTCCCTGCTTTTCAACCACGTTTCATCAATGAGGAAACGGCAGTCAGATAACTGTGTTTGAATGTCAGGCATGTGAGTAAAATCAAGGACAAGTGTTGCATGACATACAGCTGGCCAGGGATAATGGCCGTATGCGTCATGGAATTTTCTATAAACCTCGGCCATATCAGTGCCACGAATTGTTGTATGGGGGGTTTTGTCTCTGTCTGCTGGGTTTATGAGTAAGATAGTAGCTGAAAAATGAAGCTGTTGGCTAGTTGGGTCAAAGCTCAAAGATACCAAATGTTCGCCATTCCCAAGCAAGGTATCCTCATTCTCATTTGTTAAAAAGGGTGTCGTTATCGTCGCTATGAATTCGTCAAATTTATAGTTCTTTATTAAGAAAGCACTGGCCTGTGCAGGATCCATGCCGATATTAATCAGAAGATCGGTTGCTTGATCTTTCTCAGCCATTGCTCGATTTGCCTGCATGATCGTCGTGTCTTTTTTCGAAAAGTAGTAGTTTAGTAGACGCGTGAGTTGGACGTGATCCTGAAACGCGCTCTCAGCCAGGGTGAGAGGAATTGGTTTGTTTAAACTAATTTCACGTAACATTTATTTTTCCTTTATACTCTTCCAGTAACAACGGTGAATGGCCAGGAGTACAAGCCATAGAAGGATAAAGTAAGCCAGTACCCAAAAACCGATGGATTCACGCTCTGCTTTAGTTGGTTCTGCAGCATAGTGAAGATAGTTGACAATGTCTAGAACAATGTCGTGGAATTCTTGAGGACTGACTTTGCCAGAATGACTCACTTCTAAGATTTCAAACCACTTTTTATCAGATCTTGGCTCACGGACAAGTTTTTGTTCACCTGCAAGAGCCGCAAATGGGTTGGGCATGTTGGTGTTCTTTAAGACAAGGTTATTAGACCCTGTTGGTCGAGAGTGATCGGCATAATAACTTCTGAGAAAGGTATAGATCCAGTCAACAGACTGACTCTTGCCTATTAATGACAAATCAGGCGGTGGGTGCCCTCCCCATGCTTCAGCATCCCAGGTGGGCTGGTTATCAGCAGTGATCCCTGCTTCTATACTGAGTGGGTCATGGATGAGTGCTTTCATGCTATGACACGATAGACAGTTTTGAGCGAATAGTTTGGCGCCGTTGGCAATCTTTTCTTGGTTGTGAAAATCGATATGTGGATGGGCAAGTTCAATCTCTGCCGTAGCAGCGAGAAGAGAAGACGTTAAAGTTAGAAGGCACAGAAGCATAGTCATCCTAGGTCAATCTTTCTGGCACGGGACGCTCTTTGTCAAGCCAGCTCAAGAGGGGTTGAATTAAGAAAAATAGACCATAAATGAGTGCGGCAAGACGTGCGAGCCATGTGTATACAACAGTGACAGGTTGGCTGCCAAGATAGCCCAATGTGATAAAGGCTGCAACAAAAAGAATCAGTGTGCCCCGAGTCACCCAACTTCGATAGCGCATTGATTTTACTCGGCATGTGTCAAGCCAGGGCAGCAAGAAAAACGCCAGCACAGATGCGGCCATAGCTAAGGCTCCCAGAGATTTGTCAGGAATAGCACGTAATATGGCATAAAAGGGAGAGAAATACCACACGGGCTTGATATGAGGCGGTGTGACCAATGGGTTGGCAGGAATATAGTTTTCAGGCTCGATGAATAAGCCAAAAAAATCCGGGACAAAGAAAACGACAATCATAAAGAGCATAAAGAAGAAAGAGGCACCCATCATGTCCTTGACAGTGTAGTAGGGATGGAAAGGAACGCTGTCTACTGGTTTTCCATCCGGACCAATTTTTTTGTGAATGTCGATGCCATCTGGGTTGTTGGAACCAAATCTGTGAAGCGCAAAAATATGTAGAAAAACCATGCCTAGGAGAATCAGGGGGAAAGCGACAACATGAAAGGAGAAAAACCGCTGCAGTGTGACTCCTGAGACAGTATAGTCCCCTTGAAGCCAAATAACGATTTTTTCACCAATAACAGGAATAGTGCCAAATAAAGACAAAATAACTTTAGCTGCCCAATAGGACATTTGACCCCAAGGCAGGATATAACCTGTATAAGCCTCTGCCATGGCCAACAGGAACAGAAACACGCCAGTCAGCCAAAGAACTTGGCGTGGGTCTTTAAAAGAGCCATACATGATGCCGCGGAACATATGCAGGTATAGGACTATAAAAAAGGCACTTGCTCCGGTGGTGTGGCAGTAGCGAATCAACCAACCAAAGTGGACGTCTCGCATGATTGTTTCAACAGATTGGAAGGCCCCGCTTGCTGTGGGGACATAATACATGAGCATCCATATGCCGCTGATGATCTGAATAGCTAGAGTGAGCAGAGCAAATGAACCAAAAAAATACCATATATTGAGATTTTTTGGCGTATTATAATGCTTTAAGTGATCAGCTATGAAGCTGAAAATAGGCAGCCTGTGATCTAACCATTTCCATATAGACATACTTTCTCCTAAGTCTTTAGCTGCTCGCCAATGATTAATTCGTCTTGAGACACGAAATGATAAGGGGGGACTTCCAAATTGGTAGGGGCTGGGACGCCTTTAAACACTCGGCCCGCTAAATCAAATTTTGAGCCATGGCATGAGCAGAAGAAGCCACCGGGCCATTCTGTATCAATACTGCCTGCTTCAGGTCGGTATGTGGGCGCACAACCAAGGTGGGTGCAGATGCCATACAATACGAGAATGTCGGGGCGAATAGAGCGGTGCTTGTTTTGAGCATAGTGCGGTTGTTGGTCAATTTTCGAATCAGGATCACTGAGCATGCCTGACAATTGGGTGAGGGCCTCAAGTGTTTTTTTATTGCGCTTGATGATCCATACGGGCTTGCCACGCCAAATAACAGTTTTTTGCTCACCATCTTTAAGGTCACTGATGTTGACTTGGATGGGTTTAGCCATTGCTTTTGTTGATATTTTTGGGTTCATCGAACTAACCAATGGGATAGCAGCACCGACAGCACCTGCAGCACCAATCAATGAGCCGGTTTGTATTAGAAAGCGGCGTTTTTTTTCATCAACTTTGTCCATGGAGTCCTTTCAGTCTTTTCTTCAATATATTAGCCTTCTTTTGTCTGTTTTTGCAAATCCATGGTGGCATTAGTTTTCTGTTCAGGGTACATGATCTTTAAAGAATGAAACAATGAAGAGATGGCGTAGTAAATGCAGTAGACAAAACCAGCACGGCCATCACGCCAGCCACTTTTGATGATGTAATGTTTAAAGAAAGACCATAGACAGCGGTAGCAGGCTCGGGGAAGAGATGTTTTCCTAGGTTTATGAGCTATACTGTATTGTGCATTGAGGCTGGTGTAACGGTTGAGTTTGACTAACATGTCATGAATGGATTGCCAAGATTCATGAAAGATGATGTATTCGGGCAGATAAGTATGTGGTTCATCCGTGCATAACTGTTCATGCACATGCTTATGCACGCTATATGCTTCTTCCTTTCTGCGAAAGAGGCGTAAGGTGCCAGAGTGTTTGTTATGAGCGTATAAGCATACGGTGTTTTGAAAGATAAGGTAAACTTTAACAGCAATATAATTGTTTGCAGTTGTTTGTATTTTGTTTTTAAGTTCATGGCTGTTGTCTGAGAGGTACTCATCTGAGTCAAGCATAAACAACCAGTCGGAAGAGGCCTGACTGATAGCAAAGTTTCTTTGCAGGGCATATCCTTGCCAAGTATTTTGAATGATAGTCACTTGTGTGTACTGTTTGCAAATGGATAGAGTATTGTCTGAGCTTCCTGAGTCTACCACCAGTATTTCATCAGCGAATAGAGCGGATTCAAGGCATCTTTGAATTGTTTTCTCGGAATTATATGTGAGAATAATTATGCCGAGAGTTTGCTTTGTTTTAGTTTTCATTATTTAAGCCTGACTGTCATTTGCAGACTTTTTTGAAGCTGCTTCAAGCTTGAGATGGACAGCGCATTGTGATGAGCCAGAAGGGCAAAGTGGTTTTGCCAGGCTTGATAAAATGTTTGTCTCACTTGAATGGCCGTTTCACTCCTTTTGTCGATGCTTTGCAGATAGTCAATGACAGAAATCAGCTGGTTTTGGTAAGATTTTACTTGTACTTTTGTAGCTTCATTTTGGGCCATGTGTGCTTTTTTATCAGCTTTAAGTTGTTCGTTGAGATGGGAAGCTTTGTTTTTCAATTGCTGTATTTCATCAAGAATATGTCTTTTCTGATCAAGGTATAACCAGCGATCAGCCACCGCCTTTTGGTGAGCTGCTAGAGCGTTTGTAATTTGAGGGCTAGTGACAGATAGCCCGAGTGTGAGACCTACTTTATAGCTGTCTGAATAGTCTTTAGTCATGTTTTTAGTAGCATGGGCGGAGAGTGTTGGGAGTAGTTTTTGACGTACGCTCCGTGCAGTTTGGTCACTAACTTCCATGTGACGCTGTGCTTGTTCAAGTGCGAGAATAGGGCCTGAGTGAGGGTTGTCTTTTGGGAGCTGTGTGAGATTGGGTTCATGTGCCAGGGCATCAATCGCATCGACATTGTTGTTGATTTGCATGCTGAGAGTTTGTTGTGTTTGTTTCATACTTTGGTTGATGGACAAAAGCTGTGCTTGCACCTGAGCGATTGATGCGTCAATAGCAAGTGTATCACGCTTAGTATTGATGCCTTCTTTAATGCCCAGTGTAACTTTTCGTTTTTGATGAGACAGGGTTTGGGATTGGTTCAGTAGAATGGAGCGGGTATCGAGGTAGCTCAGGAGAGAGAGGTATTGCTCTGTTACTGAAAGGAGCACAGACTGCTGGTTTTCCATTGTATTAAGTTTTTGAAGTTGTTCTTGTTGTTGGTGCTGAGTGATTTGTGCAGATTGCTCAAAATCTAAGAGGGTTTGTTGTGCAGAGATGGATGCTTGGTTGAAGTTTTTTTTCTTGCCAGAGAGAAGGCTTTTTTCTTGGAAATTGCGAGTGCCCTCAAGATTGATCTTTGGGAGGAATTCACCGTAACTGGATAAGGTCTGGTATTGTGCTGCACGTAGCTCATGAGCGGCATGATGAAGGCTTGGGTCATTGTCAAGAGCTGACGAAGCTGCGCCTGTCAAGGAGATGGCTTGTAGAGAGGTGTGTAGCATGAATAGAATAAAAAGCATGGTGGCCAATCAACCAATAATATAATACAGATTTTACAGTATGTGTCATGAATAGCAAGGGGCGTGCATGATTAAGTTGGCTTATTAAAGATTTATTAAAAAAGGATATAAAACATCTCTGTATTGATTAATCTGCTTTTTGTTATATGATACTTGTAAAATAGACAGAGAAAATAAATGGAAAAAAACAAAACAGAGAAGGGTGTGTTTTTTAATTTTATTGGTACAGTCTTTATCAATTATAGCTGTGCTTTGGATGTGATCGCGGATCGCCTTGAAGAGGCTATCCGGCAAGCATTCCATAGTCGCAAAGAACGATTAGACAGTGATCACAGTAACACCACTCAAGAAGCAGTACGCGCAAATGCATTGGAGCTCTTCAAGAAGGCTAACGGTAAGGTGGTTGAAGACACAAGAGCTTCATTAAAACTTGTGTCAGAAGAACAGCAAAAACAAGCTATGGGATGGCTATCTGTGTTTGCTAAAAAGAACAGTATAGCCCCTAATCGGGTAGACAGCTTTGAGCGTTTGTCAATAAAAAATGAGGATAAAAATGTATAAATTGGGAGACATATTTCAGGATTTTTGTGATGAGGCTAAACTGATTGAACCGTTGTCATTTAAACGATTAATTGAAACTAAAAAGATATCAGATCTTCATAAGGATGTCCTACGACGTAGCTGGCGTATCAACAAAGAAGAGTATAAGCGATCGTGCGAGGCTATTTTAGAGAAATATATGACACATTTTAAATCAGTTTCATATTCGCAGAGAGTTGAATTTGCGAGTGGAAGAGGCGTTTCACAGGTTTGCGGCAATAAGAGATTAAAGGGGATTTTTTGTGAGGGTCTTGAAAGAACGAGTCATCTTGAGAATAGGAATGGGAACCCATGGAAAAGAGCACGGCGAAGCTTTAAGGACAGTGGGATTGTCGTCACCCTCTAGAAAAAACGGATTGTTTTGAATTTGTTACAAGAAGGTTCAGATGGACGTGCTGATCAAATCAATTTTTTTAATGCCTACGTCTAATATTCTCACAATCAAACCCCTTATTTCTGTGATACCTGCATAGGCTTGTATTCTCTGAGGTTTGTTTTTGTTTATGAATAAAGAGGGTGGCACTGATAGCGATCGAATGTTCTAGTTACCTTGATTTGGTTCAATGCAGGGCCGGGCTCAATATTCTTGTCGCATTCCGGCTCGCAGTAGATAGCTGGTGGGCACCAAAGGGTTGGTTGCCTAGCTCACCAAATTTAAAAGGCACCACTGCGTCGGCAAGGACTGCCCATCCAAGTAGAGAATGAATCACCCTAATACCCGTTGTATTTTTCTCTTTTTAGTCTGAGGACTGAGTGCAGTGTTTATTGGCTGGCTGGATCGTATATGTCAATAACATAGGTGCATCACGGCGTCAGGGTAATCCTTTACTCTGGCGTGGCTAAGAAACTGACTTTGTGATGCCCATGGGGCCTTGGTCTTGAAAGTATTGATAACTTGCCAAAGAAAATAGTTGTACGGACAGTCAATTTGCTATGCCCTAAAAACGGGTGTTTTTTTCGTTGGGGGATGTTACCATTGGTTTTTAAGGTTAAGGAGTTGTTATGGGGCAATGGTTTCCAAGTTATGGGCCATCGGACTGTCTTTGTGTGAATGAAAAGAAAGTCTATCAACACCCATTGTTCTCTTTGTATGAGTGCACTTACCGTATAAAGAAGTTTTCACAATCTTGGTGTGACCCATTTATATATACGGTGTTGAAGGTGCCTGATAGTGTTGTCATACTGTGCCATGATAATGCACGTGATTGCTTTGTGATGGTTGAGCAATGTCGGCCGGTTTTTGCTTCTCTTCATCCAGGAGAGAGCCCATGGCTTATTGAGTCTCCTGCTGGATACATAGAAGCGGGGGAGGAGCCAAAGGAAGCATTGCGTCGTGAAGTACTTGAAGAAACGGGTTGTCAGGTGAAAGAAATCAAACTAATTGCTCAGTACGGTTCCTATGGGGTTACGAGTAGTCGTGTCTATGCTTACTATGCCACTGTTGATAGTTCTTCAGCAAAAAAGCATTCTGGAAACAATAAGGAAGGTGAAGATATTCGGGTTCATTTGTTGACTTATGCGCAACTGTCGGAGTTGGTGAAGCAAGGGCGCATATGCACCTCACATGCATTGTTACTGTATTACTGGTACACAGCACAGAAGTGCATGGATACAGAATAAGAAAACGTAGCGAAGAACCGTTCGCAAATAGATAATAATTGTGTTAATGTAAGGTGTTTTTTTAGGAGAATAAAAGTGAGCTATGCTTATGAGGCATCATCGATTGAAGTCCTCAGCGGTTTGGAGCCAGTTAGAAAGCGTCCTGGCATGTATACCGATACTGAAACCCCAAATCATCTGGCGATGGAAGTGGTAGACAATGCCGTGGATGAGGTTCTTGCTGGATATGCGAGTGAAATTCAGATATGCCTTTATCAAGATGGCTCTTTATCTGTGGCTGATAATGGCCGAGGAATGCCGACAGATATTCACCCAGAGCACGGTGAGTCGGGTGTTGCTTTGATTTTAACAAAATTGCATGCAGGTGCCAAGTTCTCTAATGAAGCCTACCGCTATGCCGGTGGTTTGCATGGAGTAGGTGTGTCAGTGGTGAATGCATTGAGTGTGCGTATTGACGTCGAAGTAGATCAGGCAGGGCATACATGGAAGTTGGTTTGTGAAAATGGCGTCATTGTTCAGCCACTTACGAAAATAGCAGAGATTGCAAAGAAAAAAACAGGGACAAGAGTGCGGTTTTGGCCAGATGCTAAATTCTTTAATCAATCAGATTTTCTAGTGCCAAAACTATTAAAGTTGCTTGAGGCTAAGGCTATCTTATGTGCTGATTTAAAAATCACTTGGTTAAATGAAGAAAAAGAGGAGAAGATCACTTGGCATTATCCAGATGGTTTGCAAGAGTATGTGCTTGGTCAAGTTTCAGATGAACTCATTCCAGAAGTGCCGATTCAAGGACAGCATGAAGAGCAAGAACAGGCAGTAGAATGGTCCATAGGGTGGTTGGCGGATGGTTACGTAGGTCAACAGCAAAGTTTTGTCAATTTAATTCCAACTCCGCAAGGGGGGACCCATTACAATGGCTTTAAACAAGGACTATTGGATGCATTTAGGGAGTATGGCTCATTGCACCAATTGTTGCCGAAAAATCTTAAATTGAAATCGGAGGATGTTATTGATGGCGCTGTTGCGATTCTATCTTACAAATTAAAAGAGCCACAGTTTGCAGGGCAGACTAAAGAAAGATTAACGAATGTCAGTGCCGCTTCTTATATTCAGCAAGCAGTTAAAAATACCCTGGAACATTGGCTGAATAAGCATATGGATGAAGCGAAGTCTCTGCTTGATTTGGTGGTTGGTAGGGCACAAAAACGTCTTCGTCAATCTCAGCGTATTACACGAAAGTCTCCACTGCAGGGCCCTCAACTGCCAGGAAAATTATCTGATTGTTTAACTCAGGATAGAGATGAAGCTGAGTTATTTCTAGTGGAAGGGGATTCAGCTGGTGGATCATGCAAACAAGCACGTTTGCGGCATTTTCAAGCTGTTTTGCCTTTGCGTGGCAAGATTCTTAATACCTGGGAAGTTTCTTCAGAGCAGGTATTATCATCCCAGGAGGTGCATGATATTAGCGTGGCTATTGGCATGGATCCAGGCTCAGCAGATATCAGTAACCGGCGTTACGGGAAATTATGCATTTTAGCAGATGCTGATTCGGATGGTTTGCACATTGCTACACTGATTTGTGCACTGTGCGTGAAGCATTTCAGAGCACTCGTGGAGCATGGCTGTGTTTACGTTGCAAAGCCGCCGCTTTTTCGGATAGATATTGGTAAAGACGTCTATTATGCACAAGACACTCAAGAGAAGGAGGCGGTATTGAGAAAGTTCAGTCATCGTCAAGTTCAGGTACAACGTTTTAAGGGACTGGGAGAAATGAATCCACCGCAACTGCGCGAGACGACGATGGACCCTGCGACAAGAAAGCTTGTGCAGTTAACAGTCGAGCAGTGGCAGGATATGGAAGAAAAGATGAATGTTTTGTTGTGTAAAAAACAAGTGAAACAACGCCGTGTGTGGCTAGAAAGTCAAGGAAGTAAAGCAACGATAGCTTGAGTGTGTTTTTTCTGATGCCATGACAGTTGTTTTGCATATATTCCTAAGAAGTTATGTAAAGCCCAGATGAAAATGTCACCCCCTTAGCAAGATAGAAATGTCACCTCCC
>CAZMRQ010000002.1:0-82834 GCA_964568795.1 uncultured Gammaproteobacteria bacterium
TTTTAGAGCTTTATTCACATAGCTTTTATTAATCAATGCAGTTTTGTTTGCATGCTCGTTCACATGGGAAGTTATCTTTTCTAATAATGAGTCCATAACTGCATGCAATCTTCGTGCACCAATATCATCGTCGCCTTCATTCATTGCCGCAGTATTGTCAGCAATGGCTTGGATGCCATCTTTGCTAAATTTTATATGAATGTTTTCAGTTGCAAGCAAGGCGGTGTACTGTTTGATTAGCGATGATTTAGGCTCTATCAGGATTCGCACAAAGTCCTCACGCGTGAGGCTTTTTAGTCTCACCTTAGTAGGGAGCCTGCCTTGCAATTCTGAGATCATATCTTTGGGTTGGCTATTCATGAAAGCACCAGAGGCAATAAATAAGATATGGTCTGTTTGAACCATGCCGTATTTGGTATTGACAGTAGTCCCATCGAGAAGTGGCAAGAGGTCACGTTGGACGCCTTCTCGAGATACCTCACCATGATACTGGTTTGACCGCACAACCTTATCTATCTCATCAATAAAAACGATGCCTTGTTGCTCAGTGAGTTCGATAGCTTGTTTTTTGATGTCTTGTTCATAAATGAGCTGTGAGGTGATGTCATCGGTCAAGTGCTCCAATGCTTGAGTGACAGATTTTTTATGTTTTTGGTTTTTATCTTGTTGCATTGATTGAACAAGATCCTGTAACTGTGTTGAGATGTCTTCCATCCCTGCAGGCGACATGATTTCAATGCCCATCTGAGGGGAAGATAAGTTGATTTCAATCATCTCATCGTTTAACTGATCATCATGAAAGCGTCGTTGTATATCTTTTTTTTCAGTTTCTGAGAGTTCCTTGTCTTCTGCTGCATACAACGCCTCTAATACTTGCTTTTGAGCTTCCTCAATGGCTTTCTCTTTGACTTGTTCTAAGCAGCGTTGTCGAACGATTTTCAGAGCACAGTCGAGAAGATCACGTATAATAGAGTCTACATCACGGCCGACATAACCGACCTCGGTAAATTTGGTGGCTTCTACTTTCACAAAAGGTGAGGTTGAAAAGCCAGCGAGTCGCCGTGCTATCTCAGTTTTTCCAACACCTGTGGGGCCAACCATTAATATGTTTTTAGGTGATATTTCTTGGCGCATCTGTTCATCAGCGACATTTAGTCTGCGCCAGCGATTACGCAGGGCAATAGCGACGGCTTTCTTAGCGTCTTCTTGGCCAATGACGTACTGATCGAGCTCATGGACTATGTCTGTCGGTTTTTGCTGGTCTGTGGTTAGTTTTTTCATTTTGAACCCTTTGTATTTTTCAATGTCTTTGTGGAGATATGGTGGTTGGTGTATAGGCAAATATCACCGGCAATGTTCAATGCTTTTTTCACTATGTCTTCTGGGGCTAAATCAGTGTTTTTTAAGAGGGCCAGAGCGCCTGCGCGGGCATAATCTCCTCCTGAACCAATAGCAGCAACATCGTCTTCTGGCTCAATAACATCTCCTGTGCCAGTAAGTATATAGGTGTTTTTCTTATTCGCTACAATCATCAAAGCATCAAGCTGACGTAAGAACTTATCACTGCGCCATGCTTTAGCAAGTGAAATAGAGGATTTAGTCAAATCACCTTGATGCTGATTGAGGTGGGATTCAAAAAGATCAAAGAGAGTGAAAGCATCTGCTACAGAACCTGCAAAGCCACTGATGACCTGGCCATTGTATAATGTTCTTATTTTATTGGCATTGCCTTTGAGGATGGTGTTTTGGTGCGATACTTGGCCATCACCACCTATGGCAACGGTACTGCCACGGCGCACAGCACATATTGTTGTTGCATGCATAATTTTCTCCTAATTGCTCTTTATATAGGTGCTTATGCCTTTTTTTCAAGAGCTGTGGTGGGCCAAGGAGACGGTGGCACATATATGAGCTGGCTGTAAAACCGCTTTTTCTGACAGCGGCTTACATTCTTGTATGTGTTAGCAATCGTTGTGAATGGTCCTATCACATAGCCAGAGGGTTTTAATGGCTGGCTGTGATGAGTGCAGTTGTCAACATCTTTATCCAAGGAAAGGATATAGTAACCGGCTGTTAAGGGTTTGGTTGCACTGAGAGTTAGGTTGTTGTGAGAAGCAAGAAAATAGCTCGCAAAACAAGCGGCAACGATAGACAGACCGAACAATAACCACTTCATTACATGCTTCCAGGTGCTGATATACCCAGTATCTTTAGCCCATCTGCGATAACCAGGCGGACGGCATCAAGCAATGATAAACGGGCATGCTTAATAGGCTCGGGTGCCTTAAGAACATGTATGTGGTTGTAGTAGCGGTGGAACTTCTTCGCCAGTTCTAACAAATAATTGGACAGAGGTTGAGGGTCATTCAACTCGATACAGCGGGTGATGATTTTTTGATACTGCTCAAGGTGATGGCAGAGCAGTAATTCATTCTCATCTGTGAGATTACTGAGATCAGGCTCTGGTTTTAGGTTGTCTTTGCTGAGTATGCGGCAGATGCGGGCATGCGCATACTGTATGTAATAAACAGGATTGTCTTGGCTGGCTGATTTGGCTAAGTCAAGGTCGAAATCAAGATGTTGATCACCTGAACGCATGGTGTAAAAGAATCTAGCTGCGTCAACACCACAGAACTCATAAATATCACGCACAGTTTCAAATTGACCTGATCGGGTTGACATGCCTACTTTTTCACCTTCTCTAAGGAGAGTCACGAATTGGTAAATACGGATATCAAGGGGCGTCTCTGTTGCCAAAGCATTCACTCCTGCTTTGATACGTGCACAGTAGCCGTGATGATCTGCACCGAACAAATCTTGCATGATGTCTGCGCGTTGGCTCTTATGCCAGTGATAAGCCAGGTCAGTAGCAAAATAAGTGCATTCGCCGTTGGCTTTGATTAACACGCGGTCTTTCTCATCGCCAACTTGACTGGCTTTAAACCACAGAGCTCCATCTCTTTTTTCAGTTAGGTTTTGTGAATCAAGGCGTTGAAGCGCTTTATCAACAGCTTCAGGGACAAGGGATGATTCATGAAAAAAAGAATCAAAGTGAACATTAAAGTCAATGAGATCTTGCCGAATGCCATCAAGAATTGTGCTGTATGCATGGTTTTTTAACCAGGGGTATTGACTAATCTCTTCTTGCATCCACAGGACCATTGCACGAAGGCATTCAATTGTCATGTCATGCTCGTCTTTGCTGTGTATGGCTGTATGGATCTCAGGTGGTTGATCAGCCAGCCAGTTCATGAACTTTTCAGGTTGAACAGGAATCTTCTGAGAGGGTATTTTTTTAGCTATACCGTTGATATAGTCGCCTTGATAGCAACCATAGGGTAGGATATTGAAAGTACTGTGCAGGGCGTAATAGCGTAACAGAACACTTAAAGAGAGAATATTGATTTGATTGCCGGCATCATTGACATAATATTCACGATGGACCTGGTGCCCGTATGCTTGGTAAAGATTAGCGAGTGTCGAACCCAGAGCTGCAGCACGGCCATGACCAACATGCAATGGCCCAGTCGGGTTGGCTGAGACGAACTCTATGATAATTTTTTTCGGGTTGGAAGTTGGGGTGATGAGTTGCTTGCTTTGCTGTATTTTTTTTATAACAGATACTTTTGTTTCATCAGCAAGAAAAAAGTTAATGAATCCAGGACCCGCGATGTCTATTTGTTTGAGCCAACTTACAGGAGCTAGGTGCTCTGCTAAAGTTTGAGCAATGCCTTTGGGTGGGTGATGCAAATGTTTGGCTAAAACAAAAGCAATATTACTGGCGTAATCACCGTGATCTTTCTGTTTGGTACGGATAATTTGTGGTTGGATTTCTGCACTGTAGATAGACTTCACTGCTTGAGCCAGAACTTGTTGCAATTTTTTTTCTGCTGATGACATGTAGTAAACCAGGATGATGACCTCAGCACCTTAACAGATTTGACCTGATAAAGCCAATATTTTAATGGGTGCATTATGTAGTGCATTGTTTTTAAAGGAAGTTGTGATAAAAAGAACGCATGCGCCTATAAATGACTATACTCTTCATTAACAGAGAGATGAAGCTAGCGTTACGATATGAATTATCAAGAACAAGAAACATTCAATAACCAGTTTGAGGAAGCAATTAATCCAAACAGGAGTTGGCGGTTAAAGCTTCAGTCATTGTGGAGACATTTGCGGATTTTGATCAGAGGCAACCCAATTAATAATGCTATCGATAAAATAACTCATAATCGCATGACACTGGATGATTTGGTTAAAGTCATCGAAAAAAACAAGGCCTACCTCAATGACCCTAGTGTGACTATGCCATTGCGGTATGCTATAGATCTTGAGGGCATTGGCACGTCAAAGATTCAAATTATAACAGCCTTACTGAATAATGGGGCAGATATGTGGCATTTAAGCTCTGAGAAGCAATTTAGAGATAACACGGAGGGAAAAAAGCATTGTCCAATGATTCATTATATGATTGGCCGTAAACAGTATCAGGAGGTTATAGCCCTATTGGATGGGGATGTCGATCATAGAATAACCTACGATAAGACGCGTATCACAAGTGATGTGGGTAAAGACATTGATTTATTGCAAGATATTCAGAAAGTTCTTAAACCAAAAGTCGTCAAACCGACGCAGAATAAAATTATACAGTTTATAGATTTGGTGAATTCAGGACACGCGACTATAGAGACGTTAAGGTCAGTGATAAATAGAAACCAAGATTGTCTCAACACCCCTGGTCCGGATAGCCCGTTATTGCATGCTGCTAAGCTAAATGGAGGCAGAGGCAATGCCGAAATTACCGAGATGTTAGGCAACTGGGGGGCAAAGTTGCAGAGGGGAGAGAAAAAGATTTTTGACGCACTAAGTGCAGCAGAAGAGACTCCTGAATCGAGTGCAGTGGTCAGTCATACAGACAAACCTGCAAAACCAGCATCAACAACAGGTAAAAGGGTTAGCTTTGCAAGTCAATTCGAACAACAAAGAATTAGCAGAAATCAAGAAAGCGGTGAAATTGACAAGACAGTTGAAAAGGTAGATCCAAATAAAAGTTTTGACAAAGGGGGAGAATGAGTGACTTCACTCATGAAGTTCTCCTTTTAGATGAAGCGACTGGTGGACTCTTGATCCGTTTGATAAAATTTCATCGTCGAATCATCAGCCCATTCTTGAAGTATGTCTGGTGTATGAAAGCACTGCCCGTATTTATCAGCAAGGTCTTTGCATTTCTTGATAAACTGTTGCCGATGCAGGTCATCAAAATACCGAAATGGGCCACCTGTCCACGGACAAAATCCCCAGCCAAAGATGGCGGCATAATCGCCAGCACAAGGAGATTGGATGACGCCTTCATCAAATAACTCAGCTGATTTAAGCATTTGTGCATAAAACAGTCTGTCTTTGATATCTTGAAAACTGATTGGGCTTCTCTCCATCTCAGTATCCCAATGTTTTAGCTTTTTACTATTTCCTTGATAGTCATAGAATCCTTCTGAGGCTTTTTTCCCGTAGCGCTTTTCGTGAAATAGTTGACCTATGATGCTGGCTGCGGGTGAGTCTTTTTGACCTCCAAATGATTGCAGTATATACCAAATCACATCAATGCCTACCTCATCCGACAAAGCCAGTGGACCAACGGGCATGCCAATTTGTTTGGCAGCTTTTTCAATCAAGTAGGGCGGAACGCCGTTGGCTAACATAGCGTAGGCTTGCTCTAAATAAGCCATCAGGACTTGATTGACAAAGAATCCCTGCACATCACTCACCATAATGGGGGTTTTGCCAATGGAAGCTGCTAAAGACATAACACTTTTTTCTGTGGCATGACTGGTTTGTTTGCCGGGGATGACTTCAACTAGGTTCATCCGTGTGACGGGAGAAAAGAAGTGCATGCCACAAAACCGTCCGGGCTCAGGCACATGTTTCTGAAGAGAGGAGATAGGAAGTGTGGAGGTATTGCTCACGATCAAACAGCTGGGGTCGGCATATTGGCAGATGGTTTTAAATACTGCAGCTTTGACTTTGATATCTTCAAAGACAGCTTCAATAATACAGTGAACTGATTTGAGCTCTTTTAATTGGTCTGTGGGTGTAAGGTTTTTTTCAAGTTTCTGGAGATAAGTCTTGTCTTTGATTCCTTTTTCGACCAGTTTTGTTGCTTCTTGACAGATAAGCTGTTTGGCTTGCTTGACAGTGGCCAAGTCATTGTCAAACAGTAAAACGTCGCAGCCATGGCTTGCTAAAACTGTCGCAATCCCCGAGCCCATAAACCCCGCGCCGTAGACCGCAATCTTCTTTATATCGCTAGGTGATTTAGCTTCTTGACGCAATGTTTGTCTGGCAATAAAAAGAGTTTTAATCATCCGTTGGGCTTGGGGGGTGAGTAACTGATGCACAAAATGTTTCGCTTCTATATTCATCGCTTGATCAAATGTCACTAAACAGCCACGGTAGATACATGTCAACATATCCCCAATAGCTGGGTAGAGGTTAGCTGTTTTAACCTTTGTTAAGGCACAGGCAGGGGACCATGTCATGAGACCTTGGGGGCTATAAGGTGCGCCACCTGGCATGCGGTATTTTCTCTCATCCCAAGGTTGAATGGCTTCTGGGTTGTCAGTAATCCACTGCTCTGCTTGTTTGAGTAGATCATCGCGGTCTTTAGCTAAGGAGTCGATTAGTCCAGCAGTCAATGCTTTTTTAGGGGAATATGTTTTTCCAGGTATAAGGTGCCGTAGAGCTTTTTCAACTCCAAGTAGACGGGTCAAACGCACTGTTCCACCAAGCCCGGGAAATATGCCAAGTTGAGTTTCAGGCAAGCCAATGCGGCTGTTTGGGTTGTCAATCATAATGCGGTGATGCGTGGCTAAGCATAACTCATAGCCACCGCCAAGTGCGGTACCAGTTATAGCTGATACGACAGGGCATCCGGCTGTTTCCAAACGACGGAACAGTTGGTCCAGTTCCCAGACAAAACCGAGGACTTGCTTGCGGTTTTCATGAATCGATGCGTGTGGGTTGATCATATGGCCCAGCATTTTTAAATCAACACCGGCGATGAATGAGTCAATAGATGAAGTTAGAATAACCCCTTTTTTACTCTCTTTTGCTAGTATTTGCTCTACTGTTTTCTCAAAATGGTCAAGCGTTGCTTTATCGAGCACATTCATGCGACTTTTCTCAGGGGAGAAGGTGACTGTGGCGATATCTTTTTTCCAGGATAATTTAATTAAGCTCATGATACTCTCCTTTATACACGTTCAATGATTGTTGCTGTAGCCATTCCGCTACCGATACACATACTGACACAACCGGTGTGCAGATGTTGACGCTCTAATTCATCGATGAGGGTATTCATCAATATTGCGCCTGTGGCACCTAGTGGGTGACCCATCGCAATTGAGCCGCCATTCACATTAACAGATTGAGGATCAATGCCGAGTTTGTCGATGGTATACATAGCGACAGAGGCAAAAGCTTCATTGATCTCCCAAAGATCAATATCACTGGTGTTCATTCCAATTGAGCTCAATGCATTTTGTGCTGCTTTTGCTGGTCCTGAGAGTGCGTCAGTGGGGTCAACACCGACGTCGCAATAGGTGAGTATGCGTGCGCGCGGCATGAGTCCAGTTGCTTTGAGAGTTCCATTGCCAAGTAAAACTGCTGCCGCACCATCGGCAATGCCTGATGAGTTTCCTGCAGTATGGTGGTGATCTATATGCGCTATATCAGGGAATTTCTGACAGGTTAACTCATCAAATCCGCCCATTTGACCCATCATGGCAAAAGAAGAAGTAAGTTTGGCTAGTTTTGTTATATCCGAATCAGAACGAATAGTCTCATCATGTTCAAGGAGTATTTGCTGGTTGATATCCACAATTGGAACAATGCTCCGGTTAAAGTAACCACGTGTTTGTGCGTGCGCAGCTTTTTGGTGACTTTCAAGGGCAAATTGATCAAGTTCGGTCCGACTGTAACCTTGCCGAGAGGCAATTAGATCAGCACTAATCCCTAAAGGAACAATTGCTTGCTTATAAACGATTTCCGGGTCGACAAGAAGGGCTCCGCCATCACTGCACATAGGTACGCGTGACATCATTTCTACCCCTCCGGCAATAATAGCCCGCCCACTGTGGGCATTGATTTGTGCTGCAGCAAGATTAATCGCAGAGAGAGAAGAAGCACAAAAGCGATTGACATGAATGGCTGGTATATGATGTGGGTACCCCGCACTTAGGCAGGAACTGCGGGCGATATTAGCACCTTGCTCACCAACTGCTGAGACGCAGCCTATCATGACATCACTCACAAGGTCGAGCTGTGTGGGTGTGGATAAAGACCTTTTCCTCAAATTTTTCAGACATTGGCTCAATGCTTCAACACTGGTGGTGGTATGCAATGAACCATCGGTTTTGCCTTTTCCCCGAGGTGTCCTCACGGCATCAAAAATGTAGCATTCACTGATCATGAATCGTTCCCTGTTTCCCTATTGACATTATAGATGAAATTTTAATTTTGCGCTATTTTTTTGTGTAACATCAATAATATCAATGTGTTGTTGAGGTGTTGATCTTGGCGTGTTAAACTGCAAATGCAATTGAGGTTATACATGTATTATATTTATCAGTGTTTATTTTGGCTGTGCACGCCGTGCATATGGCTGTATTTGGTCTATCGATCGCGTAAAGATCAGCGTTATTTGCAACGATGCCGTGAGCGTTGGGGTTATTATCAATCAGTACGACCGTGTGCTGTATGGATACATGCTGCTTCTGTGGGCGAAGCGATTGTGGCTTTGAAAGTCGCAGCTATGATAGATAAGACATGTGTGATCACAACAATGACGCCCACAGGATCAGCTATAGTACAACAGGGCATGCCTGTTCATTGCCAGCATGTGTATTGTCCTTATGATCGTGCGGATGTGCTAAGACGTTTTCTGCATGCATTTCAGCCGCAGATATGTTTATTGGTCGAAACAGAGCTATGGCCGGGTTGGTTGTACACCTGCTATCATCGTGACATCCCTGTGTGGTTATTGAATGGTCGTTGTCATATGAGATCATTCCAGCGTTACCAATCCTTACGCCGTTACTGGGATATCTTTCAGTATCTAAAAGGGGTGGTCGCTCAATCAGCTGTTGATCAGGATAGGTTCATAAAATTGGGTGTGGAGAATACAGAGCACATAGCCAATTTAAAATGGGTCATGAGTTCTTTAGCGCAGATAAAAAATACTTGCCTTACCGTGTGTGCAGGGAGTTTTCATCCCCCTGAGATAGAGCAGTTGTTAGCACAGTGGGCTAAGGATGATTTTCTTTGTGAACATGTTTGTTTAATTTTAGCACCAAGGCATATAGAGAACGTTGCATGGGTCAATCGACTCATAAAAAATCATCAATTAAAAAGATGTGACAACCCTGACGGGGCGGGAGTCTTTGTCGTTGATCAGATGGGTGTGTTGCAACAGTATTACAATTTGGCGGATGTGTGTGTTATTGGCGGTAGCTTTATTGAACACGGCGGTCAAAATCCTTTGGAGGCTGCTATTTGTGCTAAACCAGTGATTATGGGTCCTTCCAGCTATAACTTTGCAACACCTGTGGCGGAATTAATGCAGGCAGGTGGTTTTGTGCAAGCCGCTGATATGTCAGCTGCATGCACGCACATGAAGGATCTTTTACAACGAACAGAGCATTGCCGTGACATGGGTCAAAAAGCTTATGCAGCAACCCAACCATATCAATATGTAGGAAAACAATATGACAGATTTATACAGCGATTGCTTGATAAAGAAACAGTCGTTTAAAGAGATAAATTACAAACAACTTAATCAAGCGCAGAGGTGTGCATTGGCTTATCGTATTTGTGCTTTATGGCAAGTGGATGAATCGACTTATACGCATATATCGGTAAGAGACGACTCAGGTGATGGGTTTTGGATTAAGCCACATAGCATGCTGTTTGAAGAGGTGCGTGCTTCAAATTGCTTAAATATTGGTCTGGATGGTCGGATAAAGCAGGGTGACCCAAATGAGGATAATCCAACGGGTTATATTATTCACAGCAGTATCTACCGTCACCGACCTGATGTAGAGGCGGTCATTCATCTGCATACTCCGGCCAGTGTGGCTGTATCAGCAGATCCACGTGGATTAAGGATGTGTACTCAGTGGGCCCTGCATTTTCATAAAAGAATCAGCAACCACACATATCATTCATTGTCTCTGGCTCATGAGCAGGGGGATGACTTAGCAAGGAGCTTAGGTCAAAACATGCTATGTATCATGGCGCATCATGGTTTTGTCACGTGTGGACGTGAACTAGCTGAGGCACTTTTTTATGTGCATCACTTTGAACATGCCTGCCGTGCTCAAGCGATGATGTCAAACGAGGCCTTGAATAATGAACTGCCTCAAACCATTTGTGACAAGTCAGTGAATGATTTATTGAGCTTTGAAGACAACTTAGGCCAAAGAGATATGAATGCCTTTATTCGTCAATGTGCACGCTTAGGTCATTTGGATTGTTTGGATTAGTTCTAGGTAGCAATGAGAAGTTGTTCTTTCAGTTGATGGAAGTAGTAGTTGAGTCCGTTCAACGAAGTGATTGAGATCAATGACTGCATGTCAAAAACCCAGTGTGGCACATGTTTGGCGTAGTACCGGCAAATTTTACGAGCTTGGTGAAGGGCCATTGTTTCAGACTGGTAGAGTTGAGCAATCCCAGTGATATGTTGTTGACAGAGTTCAATGATTTGATAGCTGTTGGGGCATTGATAGGGCTTTTGTTGCAATTGGTGTTGAAGTTGAGTAAAAACCCATGGTCTTCCCATAGCCCCACGTGAAATCATGACAGCACAGCAGCCGGTGTCCATTATTTTCTGTAATGATGCAATATCACTCACATCACCATTGCCAACAACGGGCTTTTTGAGAGAATCAACAAATTCACTTATTTGGTCGTAGTGGCAGGCTGTATGATAGTCATCTTGCCAATGACGCCCATGAACAATACAAAAATCAATATCTGATTCATTAATCATAGCAATCATATCAAGGTTATGGTGATCTGAACTTTCACCATCAACTCTGATTTTGATTGAGATAGTTTTATCTGTTGCTTGCCGCATGGCAGCTATCATCTTGGCTAGATGCTCAGGTGAAGACAGCAGTTTCGAACCCTGGCCTTTCTTGCGTATTTTTGGCATAGGGCAACCGCAGTTCAGGTCTATAATGTCCGCACCTAAGTCACACAGAATAGCTACGGCTTCATGGACTTCACTGGGGTGTGCCCCGGCTAGTTGATAGCAAAGTATTTTTTCATTTTTGGCACGTTGTGTGAGTCTGTGAAAGTTTCTAGAGCGTTGGATGATTGTTTGAGAAGAGATCATCTCACTGGTTCCGTAACCGATGCCACCAAACAGGCAGATGAGTGAGCGATACACACTGTGGCTAAATCCGGCTAGGGGGCCTTGTATAAGTGGACTGGTTAGTGTGTGTTGACCTAATTTAATATTTCCCATGGGGTGAACTAGCTATATTTCTATTTTATAACAGATTATTTCTGCTTTTCCCAGTTTTTCCTTGCTATTTTATCTGGGTCAGCCATAATGTCATGGCTAGCAGAAGGACAGTTTGTTGGATAGTAAGAAAATCATTGTTCGCCGCCTGAGTTTATTCAGTCTGATCTTTATTGTAGCAGTTATTGCTGCTACGAGCGTCAAGAGTGTATTACTTACAAACGGGTTGAGCACTGTGTATTCAACAAAAGAGGTGCCGATAGTCGTGATGATTATGGTCCTTATGGTGCTTTGCTGGATTTTTGAAGTTTTCCCACTGTGGTTCACATCGATGATGCCGTTGGTCATAGCTCCTATCTTTGGTTTGATGACAGTGTCTCAATTAGCGCCTTATTATTGCAATGAGATTACATTTTTATTTTTAAGTGGGTTTTTGATAGGGCAGGTAATTTCAGAGTGGAATCTGCACCTTTGGTTTTCTCAATTAATTTTGACATGGACACGATCGAGTATGGTCGCAACTTGGGTCTCTTTTACTCTTATTGCCTTTCTATTGAGTATGTGGATTGCTAATATTGTAGCAGCACTGATGCTGATATCGGTTGCCGAAGGTTTGCTTGCAGAGATCAAAGCCAATGCAGGGGAGCGTTGGCAGGAGTATCAGCCATATGCAAAGGCTACAGTGTTATCAATTGCCTATGCTTCTTCATTGGGGGGTATTTCGACACTTATTGGCACAGCCCCCAATGCGTTATTAAGCTGTTTTTTACAAGAGAGCTCGGGAGGAACTAATCTAGATATGTTTATTTGGTTCAAAGAGTTAGCCCCGCTTTCATTGCTGCTTCTTCTTGTATTAATCATGTATATGTATTATTTTTACATACGTCACGTTCCTACTAATCATCTAACATTGCGAACAGTACACCAGCGCAAAAAAATGGAAAAACTCAGTATGCCACAGCTGATTATTCTAATAGTTTTTGGTTTGGTTATTTTTTTATGGATGGGCAAGCAGTTGTTGGTTAGTGCTTTTGGTGTTTCCTTTCTATCTGATGCTTGGATAGGTATGTTGGGTGTTGGCTTATTAAATATCATTCCAGCATCTAGAACACCAAATAAACGCATTATGAGCAGTCAAGCAATTCGCTGTATACCATGGGATATCCTTATTCTTATTGGTGGGGGACTGTGTTTAGCAAAGATGATGTCACTTTTTCATGTTGATAGATTAATGGCAGATCAGCTAGCGAAGATTCCTTTTCATTCTCCTGTAATACTGATTGCTTTTGCAGTTGTTTTTATGAATTTAATGACTGAAGTCACTAGTAATACAGCCATCACTATCGCATCATTGCCTGTCTTTTACAGCATTGCTCAAGGGAATCATTTTGATGTGTTAACTATACTTATTCCTGTCACAGTCAGTGCAAGTATGGCTTTTATGCTGCCAACAGCTACGCCACCGAACGCTATTGCCTATGCGACAGGCTATATCGATATGAAGGGAATGGTCAAAGCAGGCTCAGGGTTTAAATTTTTAGTGATGGGTATTTGCCTGATATATTTCTCTTTTTAGTGCTTTTGATTTAAATTCATTGATTTTTAAATATAATAAAATATTATAAGATATTAATAATGTCAAAGAGATAATAGAATGCCTATACAACTGAAGGAAGTAGCGGAAAGTTGGTCGAGTGACTGGTCAGTCCATGCAGAAATACTTGAAAATATTAATAACTATAATTACGCAGATTGGCTTTTATTACACAATCACTCGAAAACAGGTAATTTGTTCTCAGTGATTAAGGGAGTGAACTTTTTTCTTCAATCTGATGATCAAACAGTATCTGCAGTTATTCAGAATTATCAAGAGAATCCATTGTTGGCGCAGGGTTATATCGATCTGATGCTAAATGTGGGGAGAGTCTTGTGTAGCACTACATTTTCTGAAAAGAGAAACTTACACGAAAAATATGTGGCTAAAGCACGCGTGTTACTGCCATCTATTGGCGTGCTCTGCGATGATCTTGCTGCAACAGCTCTGCTTAATTCATGTTTGACTCTATTCAATTTACCTATCTTGGGTGAAAAGCTTATAGGCAGTTTTACCCCAGAGCAAACAGGCATATTGCTGAGTTCTTTAAAGCGCATGCAAAAAGAGATTGTGGGTGTTTCTTCAGAAAACGACATCTATTTGCTTGTCGACAGGGCTGCTTTGGTTATAGAGCTTAATTATTCTGATGAAGAGAGGGCTGTTTCTGAAAGCCGCATTCATATGGCGCATGTGGATGCAGGTATGCAGATGTTGACTGTGATGGAGATAACAAATCCACTAAAGGCATTGACTTGTCTTGTATCGTATTGCAATCAAATAGGGGCAAGTCGCGTTTTTTCATGCCGTTCAGCGCGAGAAGAATACTTAAGTAGACACATAGCTCATATATCAAAACTATGGCACTTGTATGAAAGTGAGATTTTCTATAAAGACCATCACAATCTACTTTCTGACATTATTGTGTTGTATGTCACTATAAATAGGGTGGCTCCAGCCCTGGTGGATTCGGTAGAGAGTTTGTTGACGCAGTTTACATCACAGATCATTCTTAGTGAGCTAAGCCAGTATCACAGAGATGACAGAGATGACAGAGATGACAGAGATTGCTTTTATGTTATAGATGATTTTAGCCAAATATACTCTAAGATCATTATTCAATTTCGCGGCGCAGGATTAGTCAATCCCTATTTTGAAACAGAGGTATTGCCTCAGGTGACAGCGGAGTTGGTAGGCCATGCAGCTGGTGAACCTCAGTCTATGCAGTTTCTGAGTGATCTTGTTTTGTTATGGACACGCTCAATCAAATATCATAGCCCCACTACAGTAGCTGATTTTGCGGGACTTATTAATCTGCATTCAAATCATGATCTTTTAGATTCAAAGAAGAGCTATTACAAAACATTTGAGAGGATGTGGGTGAGTTATGTGCTTGCAGAGGCGGACTCTGCAGTTTCTGTTTTGCAAATGATTAAGTCTTTTCTTAATTTAACTGGTAGGACTTTTGTTAACAGTAATGTGGTAGGGTTGTATGATCTTTTCGTCAAGATCCTACAGATCATTGATTTTCATACCGTAAGGGCTGTGAATTTACCGCCAGATCACCGTGTGCATTTAGATGAAATTAAAATGATTGTTGATGAGAGTAAAGAAGTATTGGCAGGATGCTTTTCTGAAAAATTTAAGAGACAGGATCACACTCCTAAAGCTCTTATTGAAATGTCTTTCATTCTTTCAGAGATGGAAAAAATTATTTTTGAGAAGAGAGCGGATGATTTTATTGTCAAATCATCGTGTTTAGAAGTGTATAATAAGATGTATCAAAAATTAACTTTTCAATATGTTCGATTGTGCCATAGTTTTCTTGATAAGTTGGGTAATGAAGTGCCAGAAGACCCCGTCCAGTTTTATCAAGCATTGAAATTTACTTGGGTGACGTTATTTCAAGTCGCTCATATATCAAAAAATGACAATCCGGATTTTAAAGAAACAATGCGTTTAATAGCAAATATAGTGTCACGGAGCATGCAGATTTTAGCTTGCATTGCAGCCAAGTCAAAAGAAAAAAATCTGGCAGTTCAACAATTGATTCAAGCTAATGAGACTTTGTGTTGTTGGTTGTACAGAAATCGTATGATTTTTATGAAAAACATATGTGATGTTGTAGAGGAATTTTGCAGTCAAACCGATGGGACAGAGATTCCCCCATGCTTGGTGTTATATGTCATGCGGAATATAGAGTACAAAGGATTATTTCAAGATGATTTTAAGACAGGTCAGGATTTAGAGAAATTATGCCAACAGCAAGTGACTGAATGGTCCAGACAGTTAGAAAGAAAAAATGATTACTCTAGAAAAAATCTTCAATATATAACTCAAGTTATTGGGCATTTTATGATGTATAGATTATCTGAATATGATCAGTTGTTGAATGTTGTTATTAAGTTGATGGGTGACTATAAGCCAGATTTGTTAGTAGATATGTCAAAGATTTCTCCGGACTCTGTTACAATTATCAAACATTTGGGACTATTGGTGTATGGTTATGATATGTTTGGTGAGACCCAATATAGAGGCATCGTTGCTGATTATATCAATGATATTTGGTTATGTATACTGGGTATTTTAAAGCAGCCAGAAGGCGTTAAGCGGCTATCAAAGATGATGAAAGGAAATGATTCTAGCAACTGGTTACTGTCCAATGCCATGCTGACTTCTGTGTGTTCCATTGAGTCGCCATATATGGAAGATATGTTTAAATACTTATGCAACATCGTAGACATAATAGATATCTTTGACAAAGATGGATTGCTTCATTATGAAAAGAGCTTAGAGCTGTTATTACAAATCAAAATAAGGAATGAAGAATTAGAAATAATCAATCAATATAGTAGAAAAATGGTAGCTCTTTTGAACTCAGATAAAGTTTGGAGTTATCTGAGGCGTGACATGGATAGACATGTCAAGCACGGTTATTTTAACTATCTCTTTTTGACTATAGGGCATATTAAGCGAATGGGTTTGGGGGACGTGATACCGGGTGTTGAAGAAAAATTACATAGAGAGTACCTTTCTTATTCATCCTATAATGTTGTGTGTCTCACATATACCTTATCAGAGCAGCTTGCTCCATTGAGTGGCTTTCCAGAAAGTTTAGCTAATATATATAAAATTATTGATATTTCTCACGGATGGTACAAAAAGGCCTTATCGGAAATAGGTTTGCGGTATTTGGAGGCTATTAAAACGCTTGAGGATGTGAAATCAATTCTTAATAAGCTGTTTATGCCGGCATTGCCACCTGAAGGCGGGTGGGTTCAATTGCTTGGTAAGACATTTAAGTCTCAGTTGCGTATGGAGGCAGTTGAGGGCGATGTGCGTTGTATTTCATTTGACGTAGTTGAACGGTGGTTAAAAAATGAAGGGAATTTGGTGCCTAGTGATGATTTGAATCAAACATGCTTTGCTGTGCGCATCATGCAAGATGTAAGTCAATATGATCATTATAGGAATACACTCCGTATTATTTCATCTATGAAAGACGGTTTTTTTCTTGGAATGATTGCAAACTCAGAGCATCCATGGGTGAAAAAATACAATGAGATATTAACAGTTGTGAAAGACCAATTCCAAGAGCAAGAACAGTCTTTGGCAGGAAAAAAGTTACCTGGGGAGTGCCTTAGGCCAGAGAAGCTGGGGCAAGTTAATAAACTCTTTCGTCATTTTTCAGAAAATGAAGAATTGGAGCCAGACAGCTCATCAATGAGTCTTTGGGGAATGTTTGTTGATTTAGAAAGCTACTTGCTGGGCAATGAAAGCTCAATAATTCCCTCATGTCAGGAGAAGGTGAACCAGATGGCTATGGTGTTAGCCACTCATCCAGCGAGTGGACGGATAGACGCTTTGTTAGCTCTTAAAAAATATCCCATGCAGACAGAGACGATCCCATTTTCTCTTGATACAAATCCTTTATGGTATTTCATATGGCATGAAATCATGGCTCCAGAGTCAGATGAGCATCTGTCGGCTTATGAGAGAACTGAGGAACTAATAAGTCAGGCCAAAGTTCCAATGTCTGAAAGTGGAGTAAAGGCGCGGGAGGAGTTGAGAATAATTGAACAAGAGGCAATTGATTTTAGATCGCATCAGCCAAGTGGCTATTTAATGGCATTGGCTATGAGTGTAGGTGAGAAGTGGACTTTTCACCACACCGATAAGAGCATGGGAAATATGTTTGACGTTGCACGTCAGCCCGTTGATAAGTATATAAAATGCAAACAGTTATCTCACGTTTTACTGTGTGCCTTAAATAAATCAAAATCCGATTGCACTCAAGATGCAACAGCTTTTTATGGCAAGATAGCAAGTCGCTTTATAGTCTACTTTGAAGAGCAAGATGGCTGGTCACGTTTTAATATATTAAATCAATTTTCGAGTTATCCTTTATTTGATCGCCAGGTCATACAGGGTTTACGTCAAGCAGCTATAGATTCTTTTTTACAGAAAAAATTTCCGAATCAGTTGCTCGCTAGCTGCCAATTTGTAGCACGCAATGGATACACTCTTGAATTCTCAGTCGGTGGTTCTCAATACAGGTTCAATGCTTCAAAAGATCCAGAGAAAACCAGGAGAATGATTAAAGAAAAAATAAAGGAACATGGTGAGAATCACATTTGTCTATTAAGTCCCTTTATGAAGGCCTATAGGGCTTATGTGAATCATCTTGATCATTTAGGTTTTTCTGCGCCAGAGCAGCTAACGCAAGCTATACTAAAGAACTGGTCTGACATTGAAAGATGTGATTATTTGAAAGTGATGGCTGAACTGACGAATCACATAGCAGAAAAACGCTTATGGCCTTTATTTGAGGCACTTAATAAGAAATATGGGAATACATGGATCAGGGATATCACTGATCAATTGCAGGAAGCCGATGGCTCATTGATGTGCAGGAAGTACTTCGGTTTATTAGCTATGAGGGAGCAACATCAATGGGCTTGGTCCTCACTTCCTAGTATTCGTGTCCTGTTAGGAGATAGTGATTTCATGTGTGTGGATGGAAATCTGCATTTAATTGGTCATGATATTGACATTAGCTCTGGAACTCCTGAGCAAGTCATGAGAGAACTAAATATTTTAAAAAGTGAGGGGGGTGTAGAAAAGTTGCAAGCATACCAACGTATGCCGAAAGATTGGCGGGCATTTATTGAAGAGTTCATGCTTCTGAGTTCAGAAGCAATAGATGTGTTCATTGTGAAACTCACTTCATTTATTGACGTGGGTGAAAAAGTGAGTTTGGTTGGAGGGTACGCCCTTAAATATCAGCATATCTTTGAGCCAGCTCCAAAGCACTGGTGTTATCGTGTGACTTGCAGCCAGGAAGAGCTCGAAAAAAAGATGTCTGCTGAATGGCCAACTAAGGTCTCTTGTTCGTTAACTAAAAGCTACAGAGATTTACTAACTGGTCTTGACCATTGTATTTATAAATTAAGTGATGTTAAGAGTGAAGTGATTTTAGATATA
This sequence comes from uncultured Gammaproteobacteria bacterium, assembly GCA_964568795.1. Lineage (GTDB taxonomy): Bacteria > Pseudomonadota > Gammaproteobacteria > Comchoanobacterales > Comchoanobacteraceae > CAZMRQ01. Next base: position 18,600 of record CAZMRQ010000002.1, read on the forward strand.
GCCTGTGAAACTGGAGTGCATCCCACATATGAACTGGAAGTAGCGCGTTGGGACTTACCCTCAGCTATGCCTATACCTCTCGTATTTCCTGATTGGAGAGATAAATCACAAGAGATCATTGGTCTGGTAAATGGCGTATGTTCTGCTCAGCGAGTGAGTTATACGCTAGTCGATTGTGAGTATGCTTTAGTGCGGTTATTAAAGTACGCGCATAGGGTCGGGCAAGACACGGCTATCTTTACAGATAGTATTACGAGATATTGTCAGATTCTGCGTGATAGAGCAATGTTGCAGCCTCTATCTATGTTGATGAAGTTAAGACATGACTGGTCCATTTTTACTCCAGACTTGAGAGCTATTTGGACTATAGTGAGTGACTTTATTCAAGACTGTATTAAACACTGTCAGCATGCCAATATATCTCGAGTATCTTGGTCGGTTGATGAGTTGTTAGTGGGTTGCATACCAGCCAAGGGATCTTGTGAGAATGGCATGTGGGATTTCGTAGTTTCTCAAGTCAATCGAGGGATAGATGCATCTTCTACACAGTCCATTACACTTCTTGAGGGCTGCGATTCGCCTGTTTTTCCTGGATATAGCGATGGATGGAGCAAAGGATATATCGCATGGCGAACTGATCGTATCACAAAATAATTATTATTTCAACTTTTATTGATTAATCTCCTAAATATTTGATTATTTAATAATATATTAACATTAATTCAGTATACTAAAAATATAATAACAATATTGGAGAACAACAATGAAAAAAATACTAACAATAGCCACTTTGGCTGTTTTTTCAACGCCAGCTTTTGCTCTAGATGCTTTCGAAGAAGAAGCATTGAGAATAAATACGATGCTTCACGCAGATGCTGAAATTATTAGCCAAGTGTTAGACAAGCACATGGCTGAATGGAATAGCACAGGTATTTTCCAGGTATGGGGATTTACTGACGCTGATAGTGATAGTCAATTTGATGATGGTGAGACTTTTGCTGAAGTCGAAGACATGGGTTTAGCAGGTAACGTCATTACTGGTGTGACATCCAATACAGATGGTACTATTATTATCCAAATGATCGAAGGTAGTAGTTTTGTGGCGACTGGTACCAGTGGCTATTTGAATAATCCAGGGTTTAGTAAGCGTCTAGATGGATCATATGTTAAATTTATACCATTTCAATTGCAATTAGATGGTAGTAAGGTAACTGTGAATGCCTCATCAGATAATGACGCTGTGCAAATAGCCGGTTACACTTGTCAAACTTATGGCTCTAACTTATCAACTCAAGACTATGATTTGTTTAAAGCGTATACAATGATTGATACTAATGGTGCAACCGCAGGTGGATTGGCTGAGAGATTAGTCAGTTTTGCACATTACTTGGAGCCACCTTTTGATAAATGTGTGAGTTCTGATACCTATTAATAATTGAGGGTAAATCTAAGAAGCTGTCTTTTGGCAGCTTCTATTTTTTATAAATAAATATAGAGTACGTTTTTCAGTGATGCATATGTCAGCAACATCCAGGATACCAGTGCAATGATGCAACTGATGATGATGAAAAACACTAACCATTCAAGATTGCGTTGTCGGCGGATGACTTCTTCTTGTACAAGCGACATTGTCATTGCAAGGTGCTCTTTTGTTGTTGAAGTGAGTTTGAATGATATAGGCGCGATAAATGCATTGATGATGGCTGTCATCTCATACTGATGGGGGATTGATTTGACAAGTTTATTCCATATATTCAGGCAAGCTTGATTACTGATTTGCTCACGGCATAGCCGCTCTGATATTGTATAGTCCAAATGACACTGATGACACAGTGATAAAGTATAGAGCATGCGTTCTGTCATACGACTGAGTATGATTTTGCCAATAAATGGACAGCGAAGTAAGATGTGATCCTGTAAATATTTTACCATACTGATTTTCTGCCCAAGTTGAAGTGAGATTAATATTGCCCCCAAATACACCGCTAGACGATTAAAAAGCATGGGGTTAAGTTGCTGAAATATATTCATGAATGATTGAGCAATAGGGTGGATGCTTATGTAGTTAAAGCGAAGTCTGTAAGCCTCGCGCATAAAGACAGTGTGACAGAGATAGTACGCGGATATGGTGAATAGCCATAAGCTTATGAAGCCTAATACCAGCATGGTAGTGATTTTAAGCTTACAACTTAGATGGGAATCTATTCCTTTGATGATGTATGGTATGATTTGAGGAAGTTTTTCTTGTAGTTCAGGGTTTTTTAGTAATTGAACATACTCAGACAGCGTGTTAAATGACAGTGAAAACGCTTTTGGCAGGGGCAGTCCTTTGTTTAAGTTTCGAATGAATTCACATATCTGATAACGAAATAGACGGCTGTGTTTTTCTTCGAGTAAGCGATTTAAATGTTCAGTGAGATGCCCATGAGTGCCGCTGGGTTGCCCAATAATCTCCAGCAAATGAATATATTCATATTTAAGAACGCGTTTAGGGATTAAAAATTGTTGCATCAGGCGAAGCAGTACATCCAGCCATATCCAGCATGCTCTAATGCGCATGAGAGGTTGATGATACCAATTTTGGATGTCATCAGCGCGTGAGGCATAAATGATAAAACGGCTATGGGCCGTAGTGACCATAAACGGTTTTAGCACATTTTCATCCTCATGAATGTTGTCAGATCAATTTTTCCTGACAGCAGCCAGGTTGATAATTTTTCATTCATTTCATCATAAAATTCTTTGGTTAATGACTTTTCTGCTTTTGATAGCCATTGCTCTTCGTCGAGCCATTTTTGCAGTGAAGATCGATCAATGGAGGATAAATGGAGATAGGAGTTGATATGGTCGATCCCTGTGAAGTAGCACGATAAGCAGCCCATTGATTCTTTTAGCTCTTGATTCGTATATCCCGGTACATGTTGATGAAGGTAGTCAAGATTTTCTTCAGACAGAGTCATTGTGCTTTCACATACTGGGCATATTTCAGGAATTAAGCGTGTTGCTAAGAATGTGATGTGTTGGTTGAATAATTCATGCGGAGGGTAGCCCATTTTAAGAAGTTTTATCAAACATTCAGTGGGGTTATTGGCATGAATCGTTAGGAGTGTCAAGCAGCCACTCATTTTTGCCTGCGCAAGTGCATTGACTGCGCTGTCTGTTCTTATCTCAGAGAATGCAATGGCTTCAGGGTCTTGACGCAGTGCTTGTTTTATGTGTTCGTCATACGTGCTTTCTGAATGGCCCATATCGATTTGAAATGCATGAGTGACGGGTGATTCGATGGGGTCTTCCATCGTTACAACTTTTTTCTTGAATGCAATGAGTTGTTTAATAAGGTGATAGTATAATGTTGATTTCCCTGTGCTTGTCGGGCCATATATAATAATAGTGTCATGGCATCGTTGCAATTGCTGTTTCAGTAGCGATTTGTGTGATTGGCTCAGAAGTTCATCGAGAGAGATGTTCTGCAAAGGTCGGATAATCCGTAGGACCAATGAAAAGCCGTCTAGTACAGGAATAAATGATATTCTTACAGTGAAAACGGGCTTATGTTGAGTTGTTATACTGCAGTCTTGTGCTTGATTTAATTGATTAAATGGGACATTGGCACGAACAAGCAAACGGTTCTTGAATATTTGAGCTATTTTGTGTGGCAGATAAATGTTTGGCTGGAACTGACTAAATCGTCGCATTTTATAATAAAAACTATCCTTGTCAGCTTGGATATGGATGTCTGAGGCATCACGGGCATACGCTTGAAGTAAAATCTGATCGATTGTCTCATCAATGGCAGCTGTGTTGACTGTATCTGTATGTGCAGTCTCTGCTTCTTCTGTTTGATAGGCGTGGTAGTAGAGATTAAGCAGACGTTCGATATGCTGGGAATTAGCTAGATGGTAGGCGATAGGCTGGTTTATTTCTTTCTCAAGAGTTGCACGCATATCTTCATCAAACGGGTTTCGACAGCATACATAAACTTGCCCTTGATGCTTAGCATAGGGTGTGCATGTGTAACGTTTGCAGATCGACCCAGGGAGTAACCTTCTGATGTCCTCAGGCAAGTTGGTGGGTTGGCAATGGTGGGCCTGCTTAAACTGTTGCTCGTAGAAGGAGATAAGCTCTGGTGGCAAGTATGATATTTCGCAAATGGCCTGAAGGTCTGTTTTTTTTGGTTTTTTAACTGTGTGGCTTATTAGCCCTATTTGTTGGAGGTAGTTAAAAAAGTCTATCACGGGTTTCATCATGCAAGTGTATCTTTTTGTTGGAGCCTGCTTTTAATGATAGGCATATATTCAGCAGTTGTTTTGGCGTAATGCTTCGCTTTTTTCCAAGCAAAGTCGGCTTGTTCGTAGTTTTCTATGTTGTCGTAAGCAATGGCTAGGCCTAACCACCATTTTGGATTTGAGTGTTCGATGCTTGATAAAGTTGAATAAAGATCAATGGCATCTTCATGGTGAGAAGTTTTTAAGTTTAAGAAAGCCAGGTAACCATAATACTCGAGGTGTTTGACAATGTCGTTAGGTCTCCAGGACATGATATTAAGTGCTTTGTTGAATTTATTTTTCTTAATATAGTAACGGCTTGCTGCTAGGTAGCTTGCATCATTTTCAGGCCAATGGCTAATAGTGAAGTGAATCAACTCTTCTGCTTGATGCTTACTAAGTTGGTTGCTACTGAGTGTGTCGCTGTATTTGCCAAGAGCTTCAGACTCAGGCTGAGCTATTTGGGCGCGTAGTAGGCTAAGATTGTCGCTTGGTAAAGAGGCTTTTTCGACAGGGTTTGATATGTCAGTCAGTGTGTCGGGTACTGCTGTGAATGTTTTTGAATGAGAGGAATAGTAATCTATTGCAAGGAATAACATCCCACATAAAGTAAGGACCAAAAGAAAATTTTGGAAAATCTTATGAAATAGATGAGTTCTCGTATTGCTCTGGGAGGATAAAAGAGGGTTGGGATGTATATCTCTAGCCTTTTTGTGTTTTTCATTAAGTATTGACATACGTTGCCTTAGCGAGAATATAAATAAAAGAAGAAAGCACTTGCTGCAACGGCTTTAGCTAATGAAATCGGCCATTGAGGTCGGTCATTAACTTTGTCCAAGGCAACACAATACTTGGCTGCTTTGACTACATGGCGTTTTTTGATAACCATTGTCTGATCAAAATGAGCTAACAACAAAGATTTGTGTGCGATATTGCTGATTAATCGGGGAATTCCGTGAGAATATTTATAGATGGCTTGGTAGGCATTTTCTTGCCACAGCAAGGTGGATTTAGATCGGGCATTAGCTATGCGGTGATGTATGTATTGTTTTGTTTCGGTGTAGCTTAGTGCCTTGATGTGGTGTGAGAAATTGATGCGTTGTCTGATTTGTTTTAGTCTTGGGTCAGCCAGCAGAGTGTCAAGCTCAGGCTGACCAACGAGTATGATTTGCATTAACGGTTTGTTCATATGTTTTAGATTTGTAAACAGTCTCAAACTTTCAAGTATTTGAGGGCTTATTGTTTGTGCCTCGTCTATAATTAGCACAACAGGTTTCTTCTCCTTATGATAAATGACCAACCTTTTTTCCAGTTCTTCAAGCGGGTCATCTGTCTCAATTGTTTGATCAATTGGTAGTTTTTTGTTGATATTGTTAATCAAATGCTCGATCTTTGTATTCGGATTTTGAATTGTACAGCAGTGGTGTTCAATCATTTCGAGGGTGAGTTGCTCAATTAATAATGATTTTCCAAAACCTACTTCTCCAGTTAGTTTGATAATGTGGTCTTGATTTTTAATGCTATACTCTATAAGCTTTCTTCCTTCTTCATGGCTCGAAAATGGGCAGTAAAAGTCCACATCTGGCTGCATTGAAAAGGGTGGTTTTTCAAAACCAAAATACTCTAGGTACATGACTAATTATCTCGCTGTGCTGCAAAAGCTGACTGGTAGCTTTTAATAGTGTTAAGATTGGTGAGAGGGGTCGAAATCCTTGGGTGCAGCAAGATCACTAATTCAACTATTTCTGTGGAGTCGTTGTCAGCTATAGGAACATCGTTCCCAACAAATGGCAGGCTTTCTCGACGGGTGACGGCTCTTTTTTGTATGAGTCCACCAATAACAATGACCTGCCCATTTTTAGCATGGACCATGACATCCGATTCACGTACGTCAGTGGAAGGCACTGTTATAGATGTATCCTTCCCTGCAATGGTCGATGTTATACGTTGCTCGGTTATTGCGTTGATGACAGGATGAATGTGCATCAGAATATTGCTGTCATCAAACACTTCTGGGGTGACGTCAAGTGCTATTCCTGTGAAAAATGGTTTCACTTGCATGCTTTGGTTGACTGTGTTTGTTTGATCCATATTAATAGTATTCGAGCTATCTGTTTGGGTGAGGAAGTATTTGTCTTGTCCTACTTTTATAAGCGCTTTTTGTTTATTTAAAGTTGATATTCTTGGGCTGGAGAGTACGTGTACATTCCCTTGTTCTGACAGCATATTAATAATAGCTCCGAAAGGTGTGCCAGTGGTGTTGGAACTGGCAGGATCGGACAGTTTGCTATTAAAAAACTTGAAGCTACCCGATGCAAAGTTAAAATCAAGCTTGTCAGAGGAGAAGTCTATGCCGGACTTGAATTTTTTGTTGAGCCTTACTTCAAGAATTTTAGTCTCGATTATCACCTGTTTTTGGCTAGCTATGTTAAAGCTATTGATTAGGCTTTTAATCTTACGCATTTGTTTGCGGGTTGTTTTGACAGTGGCTGTACCTGTATGGCTATTCAGGTTGACCATGGAGTCTTTGTGTGAAGCGAGACTCTTTAACGTTAAGTTGAGTTCTTTAATGGAATTTTTATTGGATATCCGGGTTTCTACTTTTGCATGGGAGCTAGTTGATTTATCATCACCGTCTATGCTTGTGGATGATTGCCCTTCTCGTACAATATTCAGTCCAGCAATACGGAACGTTTCGGTGACAAGCCTTTCAGGCACAATTAAAAAAGAATGATCACTCTCTTGGATAATGTCTATAGGGTAAAGCTCTTCGAGTATATCTATCACACTTTGGTATGTGACGTTTTTTAGGCTTAACGTCACTTTGTAGGTGAGCTCAGGGGAAAGGACTATATTGTTGTTGGTTTGTTCTGCAAGTGTTTTAACAAATTCATTTAAAGGGAGGTTTTTTGCAGAAACTGATATAAGTCCTGCTTTATCTGATGTTTGTTTAGGCTGGCTAAGCGCTTGAGATATGCTAAGGGGCAATTGAGTTTGCTGAATATTCCTATCAGACTCTTGATGGAGATTGTTGGATACAACCTGCTGGATAGTGTCTTGAATATCTGTAGCAATTTCTTTGCCGTCGTCCTTGATAGGCGAACACCCACAAATGAATACGCAACTGATCAATAATAACCGCATTTCACCCATTGTATGCCTGTCTCCCTTTACTTAATTTCCGTTTACGTCTATACGAAATTTGCTTCCAGCTTTTTCCATTATAACATGGTCTTGTGCGATATGTAAAATCCTTGCTTGGTCAACCTCATCGCCCACTTTAACAACCTTGTTATTGATGACGGCTGAGCGGTTACTTTTTGTAATGAGAAGCATTTTAAGATGGTATACTGCTTTCTTGACTTGTAGCTTAGGGACAGGCTTGAAAGGATCGGGTCTATCCGCAAAACAATGGCAGGATAGAAAGCTAGAGCATGTAAAAAGCAAGATCAGCGTGATTGTGAGGGTATTCCGTCGCATCATAGTCACATTTTTTCCATAGTATTAGATGAGGTTGTTGTTGAAGTGATCTTATCAGGGTGGTGAGATCTGGATAACTGATATTTAAGCCTACACGGACTAATCGCATTGTTTGCGAGGGGTTATATATATGAAAAAAATTGCTATTTTTGATTTTTTCATTTTTTATAGAAAAGGATGTTATACGTGCAGATGTCAGTTGATGAAGACTATTTCGGAAGATTTGATTAAGTTGTTTGTCGGATTGCTTGCTAGCATGAATGCGGCTAGTAGGTGGGATCTTTGTCCATGCTGGGTCATTGATTTGCTCACCGGCACTGTGACTCATAAGGTATTTGTCAAAGAGTATAGAGCATTGTGTAAAAATGCCTGTTAATAGCACAAGTCCTAGCAAAACCTTTAGGGTTGTTTCGAGCCAATAGGGGGGTAGCTTATAGCGGAAGTAGTTCATTTTTTCTCTCCAATATGCCATTTTGAGAAAAGCGAGCGTTTGTCATTCGTTTTTTGAAATTTAAGTGGCAGCATGGAAAAGGGTCTTTTTAATTCATTATGAATCAAGCTTTGAATTAAGTGAGCTTCGTTGGCTTTTTGACTTGTCCCTTTGAGGAATATTTTGTTTGGTTGCCATGACATGACTATCAGTTGTGAAGAGCTGGGTATTTGCTTCATAACTTCAAAAGCAAGCAAAGGGCTCTTTTTGGCAAGGACCCCTAGGTGATTGAGTGAGCCCATGATGCTTGTATCAACGTTTTTTTCTGATTTTGGCGGAGAGCTGACTTGAACAAAGTGATTAGTCACCCAGAGTAAAGACCAGATGATGGCTAAGAGAACAATAGATGTGTTAGGTAGAATTGGCAATGGGATCGATATTTTAAAAGGTTTGACTTTTTCACGGTGCGAAATCCATGTTTTCATCAGCCATTTGGGGTAAGAGTCAATGTGATGGCAGTTTTCGTTAGCGATGTGCAGTGGTTTACAAATAGCGTTAATAGTCTTTTTGCTGTAGTCGCCGTGTTGATAAAATAATAAGCAGGATGAGTCGCCAATCCGAATGCCTAGCTGGATAAGTTTAGGGATCATCTGTGATAGCAAGGCGTTGCTGTCTTCAGTGTACCGTAATTTTATGACATTGAGTTCCTGCAACTTGAATTCAGAAAAGAAAGCAACAAGTATACGGTCTTTTAACATGACAATCATATGCTCAGTGTCATTTTTATTGTAAATGCTTAAGCCTAGACAAAATAGGCCTGCTGACCCAACAGTTCCTTGAGGGTTGAAATTTAGATTGATATGTTGGTTGAGGGGATTTGGAGCGTAGTCATACACAGAAGTGTCAGTCACTGTTGTGATGCTCAGCGGTTGGTTACTATAGTCTTCTTGCAAATAGGCGGAACTTACTGCAGCTATAAGCCAGGCATTGTATTTGAGCTGTGATTTATTGAAGGCATCAAAAGAGAGGTGTTGGTATTCAGATTCACTGCTTGCTAACAAGATTTTATTTTGTTCAATATAACAAACAATAGCTTTCTTCTTGCTAATACCAACCGAAGTTAATAAACCAGTGAGCATCTCGAATTCCGTATCGTTGTTTATACAATCAATATAGTCTAATCACATTGATATAGCAAATGGATATAACTTGTTTTTGCTCCACCTGTTTACAAATTCTCAGAATGTGTGATAAATTATTTGTTAATAGAAGAAGCGGTGAGATGAGGTGTGGTTTTTCATAAAAGACAAAGCGACTAAGCGCGTTATGTCTATGACATTGATTAATATATGCAAATTGGACGTCTCATGCATGTTTTTGTAAAAGTAAAGAGGGGCGCCTTGTTGGGCAGAACGCTGGGAGGTCTCATCATGTTGCTGCTGCTTTCTGGGTGTGCTCGCGTTGATTTTGATGACAGAGACAAGCCTTTTCTTCCTAAAATGGGGCATATGTCGAATGCCCGCCTTGCGTTGGTATTAGGAAGTGGGGGTGTGAAGGGCATTGCTCATGTGGGTGTTTTAGAGGTTTTGTCAGCTGCCGGCATTGTTCCAGATTTGGTTGTTGGGTGCAGTGCGGGAGCTATTGTTGGTTCGATGTACGCTGAAGGACAGCCAGTTAGAGCTATCAAAAGAAAACTAGTCAATACATCAAAATCAGATCTTCTTGGCTTTTCTTCCAATGCTCTTCCAGTGAGTATTTATGGGGATCACCAGCTCAACGACTATCTCAAAAAGATGCTGGTCTCCCGTCGATTTAATCAAACGCGTATTGCCTTTGCTGCAATTGCCACTAATTTACAGTTTGGCAAGGAAACCATTTTTTCAACCGGTGAATTGATCCCAGCTATTCAAGCCAGTGCTGCTATTCCAGGTGTGTATCCCCCTGTGATGATAGGCAAACAGCCATTTGTTGATGGGGCTGTGAGTGCGCCGGTTCCTGTAAGGGCAGCAAGAGACTTAGGGGCACGTATTGTTATTGCCGTCGATGTTTCCAATAGTCAGGCAGTGTCTCGTCCTAGTAATCTGATTGGCGTGATGAAGCGCAGTCTTGAAATCAGTTATATCCACTCTGCAAAGTGTTCAAGCAGAGATGCAGATATAGTGATAAAAGTCCCTCTAGTGGTGTCCTCACCGTTTGATGACAAACAAAATGAGAAAATATATGAAGCAGGGCGAAAAGCAGCATTGGCTAGTTTGCCAAAAATCAAGTCGGTGATTCGCAAGCGTATCATTAGTCAAATGTTGCATTAATTAGAAGAGTGAGAGTGAATAAAACTGTTGAGTCAATGTATGCATAAAGTCATGAAAGGGGCCAGTGAATGAATGTGTTGCTGATTTGTGGAGGTCAATCTCCTGAGCATGAAATATCAATTAAATCAGCAAGAAATGTTGCTTGTGGTGTGTCTGCCTGTTCGTATTCCCTGAGTATTGTGGTTATTGCCCGGGATGGCTCATGGGGTCTTTGCCAATCGGTTGAGCAGTTACAGAAAATGCCCTCTTGTGATACTTTCTCAGAAGTGGGTATTGAGGTGTCTTTAGTGCGACATCTGCAATCATGTTATTTGCAGGGAGATTCGTTTCAGCAGCGTATTGACTGTGTATTTCCAATGTTGCACGGGCCCAATGGTGAGGATGGTGCTATACAAGGGATGATGCAATTGTTGGGAGTGCCTTATGTGGGCTGTGATGCTGAATCATCGATGCTAGCAATGGATAAAGATCTGAGCAAGAAGTTGATTGCTTCAGTGGGATTGCCGGTGACACGTAGTGTGACTTTGTATAAGCCTATTCCTTGGTCAGAGGCAGTAGATCAGTTGTGTGATGATCTTTTTGTCAAGCCTGCTCATATGGGGTCTTCTGTGGGGATATCTCGTGTTCGCAGTGCTGCTGAATGGGATAATGCGTGTGTCACTGCATTTTCATATGGTCGTAAAATCATTATAGAAGAATCTTTTCCTGGAAAAGAGCTTGAGTGTGCAGTGCTAGGTTATAAGGTTCCAAGGGCATCACATGTTGCTGAGATTAAGGTTAAAGGCGAGTGGTATGACTATGCTGCTAAATATTTATGTGATGATGGAGCTGAGATAGCATTGCCTGCAGAGCTGCCTGTGCCTATTTCTGCAAAGATATGTCAGTATGCTATAGAAGTATTTGAGTTATGTGGCTGTGAAGGGATGGCCAGAGTAGATTTCTTCTATCACGATACTCGAGGCATTGTTATCAATGAAATTAATACAATACCGGGTTTTACAGACATTAGTCTTTACCCTCAGTTATGGCAGTATGAGGGGGTGTCTATGGAATCTTTGGTGCAACAATTGATCGAAGGAGCTGTAGAGAGATATCAAGAAAATAAACTAGCAGGGAGTTGTTGGGACTTTTTACAGTAACTGATAGCTCTAAGTGTGAGAAGAATAGACAGAAGGACAAAGGCTATTTGCAGTGAGAAATGAAAGGCGTTTTGTCTACTAATGCTCGAAAGAAGTGGTAAGCAGGCTGCGGCAAGAGAGATACCTAGATTTGTGAATAAACCAAAAATCTGTCCACGTTTGTGTGAAGGGATGTGGTGGATTATCCAGTTATAGCACATTATCACAAAGGGCGTGAGACCAATTTGATAAAATATGCAAGCATACCTGTGGTAAGGCATAATCCATATCACCAGCAAGCAGAGCATGAGGAAAATAGAGAAGACAGTGGGTGATCGAATTTTCATGTGTCCAACAAGCAATGAAACGAAGAATGCCGTTACCCAACCCATTCTGAGAGTGTTTTGGTCGAGTTCAGGAAGCCAGAGTGACATATAGAGGTAGTTGAGAACTAAAAAGCCGAATGTGGCAGTCATCACAAACCCTGTGAATAATGTGAGTGTTGTCAAGTCGGTGTTGCTTTGCGGCAATGGTTGATCCTTGGGCAAGGATTGGCGCAGAGTCCAAGAAAGGAGAACCAGTGTAGCACTTAAAAAAAATGGGATGCGCCATCCCCAAGAAAGAAAACTTGTCGGATTAATGTAAAATTGCAAACTATCGATAAGTAAGTGGGCAGTGAGTGTGGCAAGGGCTAAAACCCCGATGAGTAACGCAGTCCAAAACCCAGGTTTAGAGCTGTTCTCATTGAGCCAAATAGCAGTGAGAACTGAATCATTGGATAATGTGAAACCTTGGGCACAACGTAATGAAATTAATAGTAGAGTTCCGAATGTTGTGCCACTTGGTAGGCAGCCAATTAGAAAAGAAAACAGAGCCCCATATAGGCTGATAAGCAGCAGTGCATTCTTGCGGCCATACGTATCTGAATATTTCCCAACGAGGTAGCCGCCGATTGGTCTGATGAAATAGGCCAAGGAAAATAGAGCGATGGCATTGACTTGTTGCATGAGAGGTGAACTCTGACTAAAAAACAGTTTTCCGATTGTGGGTGTTAGACTGGCAAACGCCACTAGCTCGAAGTATTCCCCAGAACAGAGAACAACGAGCAGACATTTCCATAGATTTGATGTTTTCGTAGCCATATCTGACATTATATGTGTAATCGTGGCCTCATGTAAACACTGGGATGTTGAAAATAATAGACAGTTCTTCTAAAGAGTGGCATAGCGGCTTGTTTATGTGTACTATATAAAATAAATCATGGGAGTCATCACTCAATTTTTATCGATAACAGTCAAACAAGACAATTTGATATCAACTATTCATTAAAGTAAGTTTGAAATTAGGGAATCAGTCACGGCTGTTAATTTAAAAAGTGTGTGAGAGGAAGGCTATATGGGCAAAAGTGACTCTTATGTGTGTAGGATATTAAAAGGGTGATGTTTGTCATAACTATTTAAGAAATATAATAAATTAAGAAATATAATAAATTAAGGAGATTACATTGATGAAGCAATTAGAGGGGGCAAGTCTACTGCAGAAGTGGATGTACATAATAAAAAATCTTGAGGATATGAAAGCTGCTGCTAGAGCTGTGATGCATTCTCTGACACAATTCATGTTATCGATTGTATTGAAAATAACCCGGTTTTTTAGAAGTATGTGGGGCCCTGTCAAACCGTGCTATTTTGGGTCATTGCCGGTAGATATGCAGCGAGTGATTGTAGAATCATTAGTTCAAGATGTTGGGCCTGAAGCACTCGCTGGTTTACAGTGTTTAGCGCAAAGCTGCCATAGCAATCGTAACCTTGTAGAAAAATATCTATTATTACATTTGGTTATGAGGGGAGAAAAAGAGAAGGTCAAGGCTAGGGTCAATAAAAATGTCATCAGTAGACGTTGTTTAGTAATGAATGCTCCAGGAAGGGAGTGGAATGGAAGATTTTTTTCCAGTATAAGTCCATTTCAATATGCGCTATGGGCAAGAGACTGGGATATATGTAACATTATGTTGGATTATATCCACCATAGCGAAATCATCGAGCAAATAGAGAGCTTAGAAAAAAACGGGACTGACTATGGTCAATATTGTAACTTCGACAGTCTTTTATGTGTCTACGATACACACATCAATAAGTACAATAGTTGGACATTGGCAGAACGTAGCGAGCACTGGGTAGATAAAGTAATGCCCTCACAAGAAGAAATGCCACTTCATGTCACACGTCAGTGCCAGAATACTGTGGGGAACAAGATGGCATGGATCAAACTTGATCAGGCACTCAGTTTTTTTAGCAAATGTCCTTGGGAGAATAGAACCCGAACTTACAGCATATTTTGGGCACGAAAGCTGAAAAACTGTCAGGCTCAATCATATGCGGAGGTAGTTTCTAAATGTCGAAGACGTGCGGGACAAGATCAGTGCCTCGAGCAAAGCTAGCAAATATATCCGAAAGGTTGCTCAGGCAGAGCACGAGCAAAGTAGTCTCAACCAGGTCTTGGCTATGAATCTGTTTTTGTTTATGATTTTTTTGTATGTTAATGGCATTGACTTTCCTTACACCTTTAACACAATAGATTATCATACAGATATTCAGTAGCTCGCCAAGCCATTGAAGAACCTACTGAGTCTCTTGACTCAACTGAGGCTCCATCTCTGTCTACCATAGGGTATGCTACCCTCCTTAAAGACTACTTGATTGCTCTCTGAGTAGTAGCTACAGTTTAGTTGTTAGTTTTGCGATGAGTTACTGCTATTGCGGCGCCCCCCATTTGCGTTGCAATCAGCAAGCCACGGGAAACTCCCTGGTGCCGTCCTGTGTGTATTCCATTCTCTTTCACAGCGTGACCCGCTGACCATGGTTCCTTTCTGTATTTTTTCACAGCAGGTCGGTGTCGTGCTCCCCCCCAGGACGGTGCCGCTGTTTACTGCCAGCATCCAGATGGTCATGTATTTTAATAGTTTCATTGTTTTTTCCTGTATTGGTGTGTTCACCTTCTTATTATAATACCCTTTTCTTTCATCAGGCATATTAACTAATACTTATCATATTTATCAATAACTTACTAGATACACATGGTTCAATGACTGCTCCCAAACACTCAGAACCCAATTGCCATCTCTGAGGGTATTCATAGATTGCTCTGTTGAGGTGTATTAAAGCATATGCACACTCCACTAGAAAAGCTATGACCTCATAGAAATCTAGGACCAGACGTGACTCTTTACACTTTTGCCACGGTATAGTATCATACAGATATTCAGTAGCTCGCCAAGCTATTGAAGACCCTACTGAGTCTCTTGACTCAACTGAGGTTCCATCTCTGTCTAGCATAGGGTATGCTACCCTCCTTAAAGACTGCTTGATTGCTCTCTCAGCAGTAGCTACAGTTTAATTGTTAGTTTTGTATGTCGTCTGCTTTCGACCTTTTCACACTCCCTCCGCGAACCCTCCAACACACTCCCTACTCTGCTCCCACCACCGACTTATCTCCTTTACTCTGGGCATATGCCCTAGTGGCGCTGCAAAGATAGAATCAAGCATCCAGGAGAGGGTGTGCAAATAGATCATATGAGTGTCCCAATCAGAGGAACAGGCAAGACTATTAAGCACTTCGATGCCATCTGTCCGGTGAGTATAATAGCCGTGTCAAGTGCCCATACAACGGCCAGTAGCCGCGCAGCAGCAAGCTTCCTAGAAGATGTGATACACAGGCTGCCAGTGAGGTTAAAAAGTATACAAGTAGATGGTGGAAGTGAGTTTATGAAAGAGTTTGAGAAGGCCTGTGAAAGCAAAGGGGATAGAGCTGTATGTGCTGCCTACCCGATCGCCCAAGTAATGGTTGTGTTGAACGATGCAACAGAAGGTTGAGGTATGAGTTCTAAAGATTGTATCACTATTCGGAGTTTTGTCTCAATTTTTTGTCCTAAATTCTAGTGGCATTATAAAGCATTGCAAGAGTATAGGAACATGTGCAACACAGAAAGGCCACATAAAGGGTTAAATAGGGTGACACCAATGGTGTATTATGACAGTATTAAGAGTGAGGCCTTTTTGTCTCAAAACATCCGGTCCCATACAAGGGTATTGCTTTTTTATTGTTTCCTTAGCATGATAAGTAGCTAAGATGTGAGAGTGATATGGCTAAAATTAAAAGCCAATTTCGATGCCAAGAATGTGATAATAGCTTGCCCAAATGGGTAGGCCAATGCCCGGGTTGTCGTACTTGGGGGAAAATTGTAGAAGAGAAATCATCAAATGATACTTACAAGGGTTATTCAACAGCTGCAGATGTCACTACTTTAGCTAATGTTCAGGCACAAGGCAATCACGAGAGAGCAACTACCGGGCTGGCAGAATTCGATCGTGTCTTGGGTGGTGGGCTTGTTAAGGGTTCAGGTATTTTGTTAGGCGGAGATCCGGGGATAGGTAAGTCGACAATTTTATTACAGATACTTGGTTTTATTCAAGAGGAAATACAATGTTTGTACGTGTCGGGTGAAGAGTCTGTGCAGCAAATTGCAGCAAGAGCTAAACGCTTGGGACTTGCAAATCAGCAAAGCCAAGTGATGAGTGATACAGACGTGCTGGCTATTTTAGCTGTGATTGAAAAATATAAGCCAAAGTTAGTGGTTGTTGATTCAATTCAAACAATGACAGATCCAGACGTGAGCTCTGCACCAGGCAGTGTATCGCAAATTAGAGCATGCACACAAAGGTTGTTGCATTTGGGTAAAGCACACCAGGTGACATTTTTGATTGTAGGGCATGTGACTAAAGATGGGCAGATCGCTGGGCCAAGGGTCTTAGAACATATGGTCGACACTGTGCTCTATTTTGAAGGTGATAGATCGTCGCGATACCGTTTGATTCGGGCTGTCAAAAACCGCTATGGGCCAGCACATGAGCTAGGTGTTTTTGTTATGGATCAAAATGGTTTAAAAGAGGTCAGTAACCCATCTGCTATATTTTTAGAACGCTTTAATGCAGCCCCTGGGCGAGTAGTGACTGCTTTGTGGGAAGGGACTCGAACTGTATTGGCAGAAGTACAAGCCTTGGTAACTCCCACTTATACAGATTTTCCTAAGCGTGTCACTGTTGGATTTGATCACCAAAGAATGAGTTTATTGTTGGCTATCTTAAGCAGGCATTGCAATCTGAAAATCCATCAGATGGATGTGTTTATGAATGTGGTGGGTGGTCTTAAAATCCAGGAAACAGCTGCTGATTGTGCTTTGCTGATGGCTGTGTGGTCAAGTATGCAGAATAAGGTGATACCTATTGATATACTTATTTTAGGAGAAGTCGGTTTAAGTGGTGAATTAAGGCCTATTCCTGAAGCACAGCAAAGGATAAATGAAGCCAAGAAACAAGGTTTTAAAACAGTGATATATCCAAGCCGTAATAAAGTTCGCGCTACCGGGATAGCGCTCTATCCTATCGATCTGATTGCTCAATGTACGATGTGCCTCAAAAAAATGCTGCTGACATTGAAGGCAGAGACATAAGAGCAATCGGTAGCGCTTGTCTCAAAATCACGTGTAAACGAATAGGGCAAACTCTCTAGGTTAGAGTGTGCTGTGGTTTTGTATTAAGCTGATATAGTGTTGAATGCGTTTAAGATCACCTGTGACACGATCATGCTGTTTTTTGTCTTGAAGCTTAATATGACTGGGCGCCTTGTGTTGATAATTTTTCTGAGTGATTTTATTTTCTATTTTTTTCAGCTCTTGTTCTATTTTTATTTGACGTGTTAGCAGTCTTTTTTCTTCTTTTTCACTATCAAGATGGTGAGTGAGATCAAGTGCAATAGCGAGTTTGCCGACAGTGTGATGGGCAATAATTCCTTGAGGAGCAGGCGCATTGATGACAGTGCATGATGCAAGATTTTCAAAAAATGGCTGCCAGTAGGAGAGTGTTTCTGCTTCAGCCCCAGAGATATAGGCACGCAATGATTCTTTAGGGTTTATATTCATTTCCGAGCGTATCACACGGCATCCTTCAATTAAACTGATCAGCTGGTAGGTGTCGTTATGATTTGTTGTATCACAGGGAGCTTGGGTTGGGTATTTAGCTAATGCGAGGCATGTGCGTTGTAGGCCAAGCAATTCAGCAGTGAATGCACCAAGTTCCTCAGTGATGAAAGGTAAGAAGGGGTGGAGGAGAAGAAGCGCGTTATCAAACATTGTCACAAAGGGTCTCAAATCCGATGCATTAGACTTTTTCAGCTCTACTTTCTTAAGTTCGACATACCAGTCACAAAATTTATGCCACATAAACTGATGCAAGGTCTGTGCAAGCAGGTCAAAACGGTAGTTGGCGATGTGTTTGGAAACTTCTTCTATTGTGTTGTTGATCTGTTCTGCAAGCCATTGATCAATACGCGACCATTCAGAAGTTTGGCTTACACGGTGTCCTTGTGTTAATTGATGCTCAATGAAGCGTCCACAATTCCATATTTTGTTACAGAAATTACGATAGCCTGTCAACCGTTGCATATCAAAGCGGATGTCGCGCCCTGTTGAGGCAAGGGCAGAGAAAGTCATTCGCAAGGCATCTGTGCCATGGGCACTTATTCCATTAGGGAACTCTTTTTTGGTTTGTTTGATAATTTTCTCTTGCATGTGTGGCTGCATGAGGCCAAAGGCACGCTTTTTGATCAACTCGTCACAACTGATGCCGGCAACGAGATCAATAGGGTCTAAAATATTCCCCTTGCTTTTTGACATTTTTTGACCCTGACTGTCCTTAATGAGTCCTGTGATATAGACATGCTTGAAAGGGACTTGGTCGGTAAACTTTTGCTGCAGCATGATCATTCGTGCAACCCAGAAAAAAAGTATGTCAAAGCCAGTCACTAGTACATCTGTGGGGTAATGACTTTGGAAGCGTGGGGCTGTTGTATTTGGCCACCCTAATGTGACCATTGGCCATAGTGCAGAAGAAAACCAAGTGTCTAGAACATCCTCATCTTGTAGCAGTTGATCAGTGCTTGCTAAACCATAGTGCTCTTTAATTTCAGTAAGATTTTTCCCTACATAGACATTGCCTTTTTCATCATGCCACGCGGGTATTTGATGTCCCCACCACAGTTGGCGTGAGATACACCAATCTTGTATGTTCAGAAGCCAGTGACTGTAAGTGTTTTCCCATTGCTGTGGGAAAAACTGACAGTCGCGTGGAACAGACTCTAGGGCTTTTTTAGCCATTTCAGTCATCTTCATATACCACTGATCAGTTAGAAAAGGTTCGAGAACAGCGCCTGACCGGTCGCCAGTTGGAACCACTAGTTTATGGGGGGCTGTATCGACTAAACATCCGCGAGAATCAAGGTCCTTGACTAATTTCTTACGTGCAATAAGTCGATCAAGGCCTTGATATTCTGTGGGTACTTGTGCATTGAGCGTGCCATCTTCAGCCATAATAGACAGAGAGGCTAAGCCGTGTCGTTTAGCGATTTCTTCATCAAAAAAGTCATGTGCTGGCGTGATTTTAACTGCGCCAGTTCCGAATTCAGGGTCAACTTCAGGGTCCGCTATAATCGGGATGGCTCTTTGGGTAATAGGTATGAATGCTTTTTCCCCAATCAGATCTTGGTAGCGTGTATCATCTGGATGAACAGCAATAGCCATATCTCCAAAAATTGTTTCAGGTCTGGTGGTGCTGACTGAAATGTTTAAGTTGTCGTTGTGTTCAAGCTGATAGGAAATGGTCCATATTTGTCCACTCTTTTCAACATTGACTACTTCAAGGTCTGAAACAGCCGTTTTAAGTGTGGGGTCCCAGTGAATTAACCGTTGTCCTCGGTAGATAATCCCTTCACGAAAGAGTGTCACAAAAACTTGATTGACTGCATCATTAAAGTGCTCATCCAAGGTGAATTGTTCAGTATCCCAATCTACAGTGATCCCAAGTTGCTTCATTTGTTGGGTAATTGTATTGCCTGATTTCTTCTTCCATGCCCATACTTCATCGACAAACTTCTCTCGTCCCAGGTCATGTTTGTTTTTCTTTTGCTGAGCTAATTGCCTTTCAACAACCATCTGTGTTGCGATGCCTGCATGGTCAGTGCCTACTTGCCATAGAGTTTGGTGGCCATGCATTCTCTGGTAGCGTACTAAGATATCCATCAAGGTTAATTGAAAGCCATGTCCCATATGCAGTGTGCCAGTGACATTGGGTGGTGGAATCATGATAGTGTAGGTGTTTTCTTGTGGCTGTGGTTGGCCTACTTTATGCTGTAGCCAAATCTTGGTCCACTTCTTCTCTATATGATCAGGCTGATAGGTTGTTGATATGCTTGACATGGGGTGTTGATCCAGTTTGTTGATAATGTCGGTATTTCTCTCGGCCTTTGGCACGATGCTCAGTGATCACTTCAATGCACACTTTACATGCTTTTTCAGGGATCATCAAGTCTGTTATTGTATTGATGATGCAGGTTTTTTTAGGATAAGGACTGGGTGAAAGAAGATCAGTAACTAAGATTTCGCCGATTGACCATGAGTCTTCATTAGCCAGCAAGCAACGCTCTGGCCAGAGATCGGTTAATAGCTGGCATATAGGCTTAATAAGATCTTTCGGGCATATCACGCATGTCCAGTCTTGTTGAGGCTGTTCTTCCATAATGAGTGTCAACAAGGGCTTTAATTGTGATGACAGCGGTTGTTCAGTAGCAATAAGGAACTGAATCATAAATAATCCATTGCTTAAGTGGCATTATCGTAACAGAAATAATCCGTATCTGCTAGAGATTAGCAGCTTTTAAACATAACATAATAACAAAAATGGTCGAGTTAATCCTTGCTATCATCATGATTTATTTTCATAATGATCAGAAGTCATCAGATGTAGTTTATACGGGGATCAGAAGCCTTCAACATGTTACAAGAGTACTTTATAAATCATTTCTTCCGAAGGTTATGGGCGGTTCTTGCTGTGTGTATGGCCATCATGTTAGTCGTGCAGGGTTATGAATTTATAACACAAATGCCAACAGTCTCTGGTGCAACAATGTCTTTGTCTTTTTTTTTCATGATGCCATCTTGGTTAGGATATGTCCTTCCGTTGGCTGTTTATCTGACGTTGGTGCTGGTCATTAATTATTTGTACTGTCACCGTCAGTTATTAGGCATGATGTCGTTGGGCATGTCTGTTAAACAGCTAATCCGGTGTTTTGCTCCATGGCTACTCATTCTAGGCTGTGTGACTGTTGTCTGTTATATGTTTTTAGCTCCAGTTTTTCAACAGTATTTGCAGGGGCACGTACAGCAATATATTAGCAAGAGTTTGCTTTCACAGCTTAATGGCATGCAGTTTCATGAGCTCCATATGGCTGGGCAAGACATGGTTTTTTACTTTAGTAAAGACAGCAATGATAACATCAGTAACGTGTATGCATTGTCGATTGACGGCAAAGATAGGCAATCCTGGCAAGTTCTTCATGCTAATAAGCTCATTATGAAGCGTCATGAGGTTGTTTTGTCTGATGGAGAGAAATGGGCTTATAAAGGAAGTGATCAAGAACCGTGGAGAAATATGCAGTTTTCTAGCTACTCTATGCCTCATTCATTGGTGTCTCAAGCTTTTAATACTGAGAGAGAGTATAAAATAGGAGATTTATGGCAGAACCGTCTTTTAGCCAAACACTACGCTGTGCAATTGAATAGCCGTTTGATGATTCCATTGATGTTTGTCATTTTAAGCTGTGTGCCGTTTATGCTGATTAAACCATCCACACGTCCTTCGAGATATCTGATCTTTACTGAAGCTGCTGGTATTTATATCTATTACCTCATAGCGTTGATTTGTTGTCATGGTTGGATCAAGAAACATGGTTGGTCAATCATAGTTGTACTCTACCCACATTTAAGTACATTGTTGTTCGTTTTTTTGTGGCGTGTGGCGCGTCGCAGCTTCAACCGTGTGAGGGCCTTATCGTGATTGTGTATAGATGGTTGCGGTGGCAGTGGATTATTATTGTCAGTCAGGTGCTGATGTGGGTCACGTTGATCGTTACTTTTTTTCAGTTTTTAGGTCAATTTAAATTAATGAATGACAGCTATCATCTAGGTCGTGTGGCTATATATGTATTGTGTATCATTCCCCGGGACCTGTATCGCTTATTTCCTATTTCACTGGCATTGATTGCGGTGATTTATCTTTGGAGAATGTTTAGTAAGAATCTACTCACAAATTGGTATGTTCTCACGTTGCAACCACGGCAGGTTCAGCAGCGGCTTTTTCTTTATTTCACTTGCTTGATTTGTTGTGCCTTTCTTATAGGGGAGGTCATCGCACCTGTTTCTGAGCAGATGGCGAAGAAAATGCGTTTAGAGTGGCTTTCTCAACATCAAATATCGGGAGGTATTCAAGATATATGGATTAAAGAAAAGAGTGGTTTTGCACATGCATTCTACGCCAAAGACATGAAAACATTGCTGGATGTCCAGCGCTTTTCATTTGAGAAAGGCCAATTGCAAAAATATGAATATGCCAAGCGTGCAGTTTTTCAGCAAGGAACATGGTATCTTGAGAATTTAAAAGCTTTTCAATTGGGGCATAACTCAATTAAAATTTTGCCATCGCCTATTAATTATCAGTGGTCGGTTGATCTATCGCCAGATCTTCTGGCATTGTCACAGGTAAAGCCAGAGCATCGTTCTATTTTTAGTTTTTCCAAACTTTTTATGATTGGCGATTTGTATGGCTTGTTTTATCACAGTGATAAAGCATTGCTTGTTGCCCGATTATTTAACCCTTTGGTGCTATTGTTGTTGATTTGGTTTTCATTATCTCAACAGTTGCCCATTACTTCTCAAAAAGAATTTATGCGTAAAAGAATGGATTTTTTAGGACTTATGTTGATATTATTATTATGGAATTACAGCTCTTTTAACGTGTTAAACTTTTTTAACTCCCAGTTTCCTGTGCTCTTATACATTGTATTTACTGGGCTTCTGTGCATGCTATGGATGTTCCTTCCTCAATTAAAAAGATTAGGTGTTTATTGGAGATTTTATGATAAGAAAGATATATAACTGGCGTTTTTTCCCTTGGTTGGCTTGGTTTGTAGCTGCTTTAACCTTTTTCTTTGGTTATGTTGTTCGCGTTTCGACTAGTGTTGTTATTGAGGATATTATGCGCGATTGGCAGATATCGGCTACAAGCATTGGCTCTGTACACGGTTTTTTCTATTGTGCCTATATATTGATGCAGATTCCTGTTGGCATGCTTTTGGACCGTTTCTCTCCTGTGAAACTGTTGATATTTAGTTTTTGTTTGTGTTTGCTCGGCAACACTGTGTTTGTCGCATTTAATCAATACCATGTGGCGTGTATAGCACGAACTATCATGGGTATAGGTGCTGCTTTTTCTTTTGCTGGGGCAATTAAAGTGGGAGCGCTTTGGTTTAAAGGAAAACATCTGGGTTTGTTATCTGGTTTAACTCAAACTTTGGGCATGTTGGGTGCTGCTTGTGGGGAGTGGGGGATTGCTTTCCTTGAGAATTACATGACTTGGAATGAAATATTTTGGTGGATTTCTGCTCAGCTATTTGCTGTGTTGATTTTACTGTTCCTTTTTTTGCGGGTACCAGCAAGTGAGCCAAAGAAGCAGAAACAAAAGATTAATGTCTGGGCGTTGCTGGCCACTGTGTGTAAAAATCCACAAACTTGGATTAATGGTGCTTATGCAGGATTAATTTTCTTGCCGACGACTGTGTTCGGGGAGTTGTGGGGTACACAGTATTTGACAAAAACAAGGGGTTTTACTCATCATACAGCGGCACTGCTGTCGTCATCTATTTTTATTGGCTGGGCCATAGGCGGGTTATGTGTTGGATCATTGTCTGATTGGCTCGGTCGGCGACGCCCCATTTTAATGATTTCAGCATTGCTCAGTCTCGTGTTTATTTCATTAGTCCTCTATTGGCCTGACTTATCGAGTACTGCATGTTTGGTGATATTGGTTTGCTACGGTATAAGCAATACAGGTCTTATAGCCTCCTATGCTGTGGCAGCAGAAATTAATCCGCTGAAAACCACTGCAATCTCCATGGCTACTGTCAATATGCTGTCTATATTATTGGGGACATGTGCGCAGGCAATAGTGAGTTGGCTTCTTGATTTTCTATGGACGGGTTCTGTGGTGAATGGTGTGCGAGTTTATGCGGTAGAGGTTTATCAAACAAGCATGCTGGTTGTTCCTTGCTCTTTAGTCGGTGCTTTTTTCATCGTTTTCTTTATTAAAGAAACGTATTGCCGTCCTAATGAGGATTTATCATGAATAAGCGTATAAGTGGGGGAGCATTATTAGTTGCTGGTACAACAGTCGGTGCGGTGACTCTTGTATTACCTGCAATGATATCTGCATTAGGGATGGTGTTGGGTACGTGTGTTTTTTTGTCAGTCTGGGTGGTGATGTTGTACTCGGGTTTATATGTTCTAGAAGCATTATTTTGCTTTGATAAGCCAGTGAGTTATATCACTTTGTCTCAATTTTTTTTCGGTCCTCAGATATGTGCATTCATTGGTTTGTTGTTTTTATGCCTTCTGTACTCACTTATGGCCGCATATTTAACTGGTGGTGCAGACATCTTGTCTTCTCTCGATGCATTCCACGGAATCAAGCTGCATTGGCTGTCTTTTTTATGGGTTTGTGTTGGCTTTGTATGCTTGTACTTGGGTCAGAGAGTGTGTCATCTCATTAATAGGTGGGCTATGTATTTTCTTCTGGCTTCATTTTTAGTTTTGATTCCAATGATGTTATGGTTTTCAGACTTACACATACAGACTCATGTGCAGTCTCAACTTGTTTTTCGAAATACAATTATTATAGTCACAGCGTTTGGTTATCAGATTGTATTGCCTAGCTTACGGCATTATATGGGTGCTGATGTGCAAAGCAATGTTAAGTCTGTTATCTACGGTTCAGCATCCGTTGCATTGTTATACATACTATGGTCTAACACACTTTTAGCTGTTATTGGTGGAGTTGATATGGCTCAATTAGCTCACTCATCATCTCCAGTAATTGCTATTACTCAGATATTAATAGGTAAAGTAGATTCTGTGACTGCTTTTTATTGCACAGAAATAATATTCGCAACAGCTATCTTGAGCTCATTTGTGGGTGTTTCTGTATCTTTATTTCATTTTATTCTGGATGGAATTGGTGGGGGCCAGAGAAAACAGATTGTTTTGCTGGCAGCTGTAGGGACGATGCTGCCACCATGGTTATTTACATATTTTTATCCGAATGGATTTGTATCAGCATTGGAGTATAGCGGATTATTTGTATGTGCTCTTAATATTATATTGCCACTGGCTATGGCTAGTCTGAGAAGATGGCGACGTATCTCGTCAGAGTACGAAGTGTGTGGTGGCTGGTGGCCAATCAGTATTATCATTATACTGACATTGATGATTATTCTAGGACGTTACTGGTCTTTGTATTCACTCAGATGATGATTCATTCATTTTGAGTACATACTGTTTTATAGCTGGGTAGTCTGTTTTTCCCGTGCTAAGTTGAGGCATTTCGTCAATCAGCATGTGCTCTGAAGGCATCATCAACATGTTGTATTTTTGTGCAATAAAATGCTGTTTGATTTTTTTCATCTCACAGGGTTGATCTGTGATCAACACGAGCTTTTCTCCTTTACGGTTGTCTTCAATAGCTATAACAGCAACGTGGACTTCTTCGAGGCACTCTGTGATGTGTTTTTCTACTGCAGTCAATGACACCATTTCAGCAGCTATTTTGGCAAAGCGTTTCACTCTGTCGACTATTTTAATAAAGCCGAAGGTGTCAACAGTCACGACATCCCCGGTATTATACCAGCCATCTTTCGGTGGATGAATCGTGAGAGGGTCATCAGCGTAGACGTAACCCAGCATGACATTTTTCCCTTTGATATGCAGTATGCCACGGTCATTGTAATCTTCAAATTTTTCTAGTTTATGCTCGAGTCCAGGCAACAATCGTCCGACAGTTCCAGTTTTGAGATAATGCATTGTATTGACAGCTAATACGGGAGCACATTCAGTTGTGCCATATCCTTGTAGGATCATTTTGCCAAACTGATCGAGCCAATCCATACGTGTTTGATCTGATAGCTTTTCTCCACCTGCAAAGACATAACGAAGTGAAGCAAAATTGATGGCGGATCCAGATTGCTGATATGTTTTTAGGAAGGCATTAGTGCCAATCATAATTGTTGCTTGAATATCGTAAATTAATTCTGTGACTATATTGTAGTGACGGGGATTGGGGTAGAGGTAGCACTTAATGCCTTTGAGAAGAGGGGTGAGTGTACCAAGGGTGAAGCCAAATGCATGGAACATTGGCAGTATATTAAATAGAGTGTCACGATTAGAAAAATCGACTACGGAACATGTTTGATGAATGTTTGTAACGATGTTACGGTGAGAGAGTAGTACAGCCTTGGGCATTCCTTCTGATCCTGATGTGTATAAAACAACAGCAGGGTCATCGAGGTCTTTCATAGTCGGTTTAGGACGCCATGAGTTAATTAACCCAGTCACTTTCTCGAGAATAGATATTTGCCTTTTTGTATCCTCAAGATAGATAATTTCATCGAGGTACTCTTTGATATAGTCGATGTGTTCTTGGAGATTTGCTTTTTCAATAAAAGCGCGTGATGTGATTAATGTTTTGATAGCCATTGTTTGGCATGCTGATTTGAGAGTGTGTGTGTCAGCTGTATAGTTCATCATAGCAGGCACTTTTCCTGAGCGGTAAAGAGACATAACAACTACTGCAATAGCAGAAACATTAGGGAGTAGAACCCCTATATAGGTGTTGGTATCTTTAAAGCGTTGGCTAAAGTGATGGCCTAGAACCTCAGATTTTGTGATCAGGCTGTTATAGGTGAATGATTGATTATTGAAATCATTAAGTACTTCAAAATTACCTCCATGAAGTTTTCGTGCTTCAAGCAGCATATCGTAGATGGGCTTTGTTGTTGCTCCATCAATTCCTGTGCTAATAAGCGTGTCGTAGATTTGTTGAGTAATCAGTTTTCTTTGGTCTTTGGGTCCAACACTGTGGTTTACAGATGGTTTGAATGGTTTGCCAATATTTATTGTTATCTTCGGGAAAAATCTTGATTTATATAGTTTTTTAGCTCTAGAAAACTCGCAGTATTGCGCTCCCTCAATATAGATGGGTATGATTAATGCATCAGTATGCTGTGCAATCATTGCAGTCCCTTGATAGATCTTCATAATATTGCCAGTATCAGTGATACGTCCTTCAGGGAAGATGATGCACCTATTTCCTTCATTGATCTTTTTGATAATGGCTTTTGTCTTTAATGGATTGGACGTATCAACCGAGAATGTATCGGCAAGGTGTTTAAGCATTCTGACTATCTTCCATTCAGCAATTTGCGGATTGATGGCAAACACAAATTCTCCTGGGAGAAAGCATGCTAGAATAGGTGGGTCAACGTAGGATGCATGGTTGGCTATGATGAGAGCCTTTTCCGGTAGATTGTCGAGGTTTTCTTGACCACTTACTTCAATGCGGAATAACAATTTAAGTAGTTGCTGAGCTATTGGTTTGAGTATGCCAAAAGGGATCATCTTGGTTAGGTGAACAACCAATGCGAGATTTGCGACCATAACAAGAGCAAGAAGTGTTTCAATTTTGACACCTAAGGCCCTAATAAACAGCAATGACACCAAATTTCCGGCGACCATCCAGATTGAGTTAATGACATTGTTACAGGCAATGACACGTGATCGATAGTTTTTGACACTGTGTTTTTGTAGTAAGGTATACAACGGAATAATGTAGATGCCTGCGGCAAAGCACATGCAGAAAATATCAATGAGTAAAAACCAGCCTTGGAAAGTACTAAGGAAATCAGTCAGGGAAATCAGTTGGGTGGATGTGCCCATGGCTGATGTGCCAAAGTAGAAGTGGATGCCTGCAAGAGACATGACAAACAAACTGATCGGTGTGAGGCGCGCATTAAGACGGTCATGCATGACATAGCTACACATCAGTGATCCAAAGCCTATTCCAATAGTGAAAACAAGGTTAAACAGTGTGACGATGCCTTCCATTCCATGAATAGAGTTGAGAACATAGTTAGCAAATTGTGTTTGAATGATTGTTCCTATAAACCAGAACCATGATATGCCTAGGATAGGTAACCAAAATATATCTTGGTGACTGAATTGGTCAATCAGTTTTTGGGTAGAGGCGAATATATTAAAACGGATTTTGAGTGTGGGGTCAGCTGCAGGGCTATCAGGTATGGTTATACTCGCAATATAGCCTCCAACTGCTAGGGCAATCATAATGATCGACACAATCACTGAGCCGTAATGATCGATAAGGACTAATGATCCAAGGCTGGTTCCTACAAGAATACCAATAAAGGTAAATCCTTCAACAAGACTGTTTCCTCTCAGTAATTCGTCTTTACTAAGATACTCAGGAAGATAAGCATACTTGGCGGGAGAAAAGAAAGCAGAATGAATTCCCATTAGCAGTGCGAGTCCTACGTATATAAGCGGGTTAGTGATTTCGGTTATTAAGACATAAGCTGTTAAGCAGACGATGGGGATCTCTGTCATTTTTACTAGCTGCATGACCTTGGCTTTTTTGAACTTATCTGCTAAGTCCCCGCCCAGAGATGAGAGGGCAAAAAATGGGAGAACCATCGCTCCTACAAGGAAGTCTGCCCAGGTGCTTGAGGCTTCTGTTGTGTGTATGTGTGTGCCATATGTTAAGAACAAGAGAAATGCAGATCGTAAGATACTGTCGTTCACTGTGAGTGTCAGCATCGTTAAGAACATGGGGGTGAATTTACGTGTGCGAAGTAGATTGATTAGTGGGCTCATTTTATTTCCTTTGTTTGGTGGCTGACATGTAATGTTCCTTGGAAATATTCTGGTAAACCAAGCTGAAATGATTGAGGAGTTTCTCCTTGAATCAATGGTTCTATATAAGCTAATGCATCTTTGCTTACATGAAGGCCATTACTAGCTATATACTCAGGTGGGAGCTGTTTGACTCTATTAGCAATTTGGTCCATAGGCACTGCTGCAGTTGTCCATGATTCATTGGTCTTTTGAATGGATATCATATCACCACTGCCATTTTCTGCCAGGTAATCTGCGCCTGATAAACCGACAAGCTGTGCAAGCTTCACGTCAGTGGCAGACATGCAGTGAGCAGCTGATCGTTGTAAGATAGAGCTGATTGCTATATGGGTTTTCAGTCCTAGCTCTTGGGTGATAGCGCGCTTAATGGCTTGTGCTACACCCGAGTATTGTTTATGACCAAAGGGGTCAGTGGGTTGATTGTTATCATCTTTCTCTAATTTAATTCCTTCAGAAGCGCAAATGATACAAAAGCCATCATGATGAACTGCGTCATTGACTGAGCGAAGTATCTGATCCATCGATGGTTGTTTTTCTGGGAGAAGAATCATGTGTGGTATTCCCGACATTTTTTTGCCAGCAAGTGCGCTTGCTGCTGCTATCCAGCCTGCGTCGCGTCCCATCACTTCAAATACAAATACTTTGCTTGAAGTTTGATGCATAGCTTTGATGTCGAGTGCTGCGTGGAGAGTGTTCATAGCAACATATTTTGCTACTGATCCGTATCCTGGTGAGCAGTGTGTGTGTTCTAAGTCATTGTCAATGGTTTTGGGTAGTCCGACTACTTGAATAGGTGCTGCTGTAGCTTGGAAGTATCGATGTAGTTTATTGCCGGTGTCTTGAGAGTCATTGCCACCGTTGTAGCAGAAAGAATCAATTCCGAGGCTTTGGCATCTTTTTAGTATAGTTTCATATATGGATGGTTCTTGAGCATATGGTGCTAGTTTAATCCGACTGCTGCCAAAGACACTGCTTGGTGTTTGAGAAATTAGATCTAACTCTGGGTCAGAAAAATGATGTGCTGGGATGAGTTGATTAGAAAGTAGGCCATTGAGTCCATTCTTTCCTACCCATATCTTATCATACCCGTTTCTTTTAGCTTGTTTGATGAATGAAATGGCTGTGGCATTAAATACAGAGGTGACACCGCCAGAATGAGCAAAGAAACATGATCGCGCCATACTAGCACTCCTGCTGATTTCAGAATAAGTGAGAGAGTTAAGCCATATTATTCGCTCTTTGAGCGTTTGTCTTTGTGAGATATTCTCTCGCGTATACGTGCTTTTTTACCAGAGAGCTCACGTAGATAATAGAGTTTAGCACGTTTTGAAACACCCTTGCGAACAAGTGATACTTTAATATTAGGTGCATGGAGCTGAAAGGCTCTTTCGACTGTTTCACCGTGTGAAACACGTCTAACTGTGAAGGAAGAGTTAAGGCCGCGATTGCGTTTTGCAATCACAACTCCAATAAATTCCTGGTCTCTTTTTCGAGTTCCATCAGTGATTTGAATAGATACTTTGACAGTATCTGCCTGACGGAATTCTGGTCGATCCTGTAATTGATTACATTCAATTTCTTGTATCATTGGATGCATTGCGCTTACTCCCAATTGTTTTGCTTTAAGAAGGTTTCTAAGTGTTTTATATCTTCGTCTGAAAGGGACTTTCCAAGCATAAGGTCTGGGCGGCAAAGCCATGTTCTCCCAATGATTTGCTGCTTCTTCCAGTCTTCAATCGAACGATGATTTCCTGATCTTAGCACATCACTTGGGCTTTGTCTACGCCAATTCCACGGTCTTGTGAAATGAGGGTAATCTAATCTATCGCTTTGGTAGGAGTCTTCGATCCGTGACTGTTCATTGCCTAGAGTTCCGGGGATTTCTCTAACAATGCAATCAATCATACACATGGCAGCTAATTCTCCTCCAGTAAGGACAAAGTCCCCGAGAGACAATGACATGTTAATGTGCTCGTTCATCCGTGCATCTATGCCTTCATAGCGGCTACAGACAAAGATCAGATGGTTTGCAAGGGCAAGTTTTTTGGCAGTAGCCTGGTTGAATGTTTTTCCAGTAGGGCATAGATGGATGACAACATCACTTGTTTGTTCTTTCGTGTCAGTTATAGCCTGGAGAAGTGGCTCAGGAGAGAGAATCATTCCGCAACCACCGCCAAATG
This sequence comes from uncultured Gammaproteobacteria bacterium, assembly GCA_964568795.1. Classification (GTDB taxonomy): domain Bacteria; phylum Pseudomonadota; class Gammaproteobacteria; order Comchoanobacterales; family Comchoanobacteraceae; genus CAZMRQ01. Next base: position 49,303 of record CAZMRQ010000002.1, read on the forward strand.
GCCTGTCATCTATTCGGCCATCATCTCGTAGGCTATAGTCGCGCAGCTGTTTATGGGATGTTTGTATAAGTTCAGTATTGATCGCACGGCCGATAATGCCGTGATCTAGGCTCGAGAATATCTCAGGAAAAAGGCTAATAGTCGAAATTTTCATCAGGCCAATCAATAGTTATGATTCTCTTAACTTTGTCAACATTTAAGACAAAGCGTTTCTGGTAGGGTATCAATTTAAGGTGGCCAGATGGCGTGGTGATGATCACGATGTCATTGTCATTTTGGCGTGTTAAACCACTAAGGGTTCCGATGTGTTTTCCTTCAGGTGAGTGTGCTGTCATTCCTTCTAATTCATGCCAGTATATATCACTCTCTGATTGATCAATTTCAGAATGCAGTACTTCTATATCATGACTGATAAGGGGTTGTGTGTCATCAATGTGATTAACCCCTTCAATCTGTGCGATGAGGTGTGTGGCATTGGGGTGAGAGAGGTGTGCATTGACAATATTAGTTCCAACACGCCAACTTGAGTATTGGAATATGTCGTGGGGCTCATCACAGTACGATTCGATTTTTACCAAACCTGCTAATTGAAAGGGCTTGAGTATTCGGCCGACAACAAGCCATTGGTTAGCTTGCTTTTTGCTCATTGTTTTGCTTCCGTTTAGCATTTTTAGCTAAAGAAGCAACACGAGGGCTCACACGTGCGCCAACTTGACACCAATAATCATAACGTTCGAGATTTATGGTGCAAGATTGATGAGTGTCATCGAGCGGATTGTAATGGCCTAATCTTTCAATATAGCGTCCGTCTCTCGCCGCAGTATTACTCTGTACTACAATGTGATAAAATGGTCTGTTTTTTCGACCAGCTCTTGCCAAATGGATTACAACCATAGTTATTTTACCTTATTTCACGTCTGCGTATAGTAACGTACTTTTTTGTAAATGAAAAGACTTTTGTACATATTCAGATGCTTTGAGTTAAAAAGGCCCTAATGGGGACATGGTCATTGTTATTATATTTCGACTTATCAGTCTTTCTCATACTGTATTCGCTGTTGTATAGGCATGTACGTTATTTTGTTTGGATATTGATTGAGACTATACAATTATTCAACGGTTTTGGAATGATGCCAGGGTTATTTGAGCAACAATGACAGGATTTTCTGAGAAAATCACCACTGATACAGACTGAGGTGTCACAAGCTCAGGTTTTGATGTGCCTGTTATACCCTGTGTGAGTGTAGCAGTGAGGTCAGTCGATGGAGCGGACGTGTTAATGAAGGGCAGGGGCTCTTAAACACGGTTGAATCAGAGCTCACTGTGAATCAGCAAGTGAAAATCTATACCGAGCTCATTCAAGTTCTTGCGAGGCTGAGTCAAAGTTAGCTAAGTACTTTGCATTTTTCTTTATACATGCGAGAGAAGTTAGTGAACCTAATTGTGTGGTATAGAGTGTGCTGATAGAGGGTCGCAGTGCTTGTTTTCTGTTTGTGGGTGTGATTTAGATTACTCAAATGCCATGTATTATGAGTCATTGAACGGTGGCATTCCTGTGGGTGGGAATCCACCAGGCATTTGGCCGCCAAATCGCTTAAGCATGCTCTGCATTTTACTGCCACTGAACTTTTTCAACATTTTTTGCATCTTTTTAAATTGCTTGATAAAGTCGTCGAATTCTTTTTCATTTTTTATTCCCGATCCTTTGATAATCCGTTTTCTTCGTGATTTTTGTTTCTCTACTAGAAGAGGGTGTCGGCGTTCTTTAATGGTCATGGAGCTAATCATAGCCTCGATGTATTTGAAATGATCATCGCTTAGTGCGGATTTAATCTGCTCAGGGATGTTCTGTGTTCCTGGAAGCATGGACATGACGCTGGTTAGTCCGCCCATGTTTTTTAACTGCTTGAGCTGATCAAGAAAGTCATTGAAGTCGAATTGGCCTTTCTTAATCTTGGCTGATACGTTTTTGACTTGGTCTTCATCGACTGTCTCTTGCATTTTCTTGACCAATGCGGCGATATCACCAAGGTCAAGGATGCGGGAAGCCACACGTTCTGCATCGAACATATCAAGTTGTTCGATTTTCTCACCTGTACCAATAAACTTAATCGGTTTGCCAGTAACGGTTTTGACTGATAATGCGGCACCACCTCGGCTATCCCCATCAGTTTTGGTAAGGATTATGCCGCTCAGCGTTATGAGCTCATTAAATTCTCGTGCTACATTAGCAGCATCTTGCCCAGTCAGTGAGTCTACCACGAACAAGGATTCTTTTGGTTGTAAAATGCTGTGATATGCTTTTAGTTCAGCCATCATCTCATGATCTACTGTTATACGGCCAGCGGTATCGACGATAGTGATGTCTGCATGATGACGCAGTGACTCAGACTCAATCACCTTCTTGATATTATCAGTGGCTTGCAAACGAATAAAAGGCACATTTATTTGGGTAGCGAGTATTTCGAGCTGATCAATAGCGGCAGGTCTTTGAAAGTCTAAAGAGGTTAATACCACATTTTTCTTATGTTCTTTAATGAGCCAGTGAGCTAGCTTAGCGGCAGTTGTTGTTTTACCGGATCCTTGCAAGCCAGAGAGCATATAAGTCCCATGCAGACATAAGAGCGGGTCTGACTTATCACTTCCTAAGGTATCAACTAAGGCTTCATGTATGATAGAGAACAGTTGATTTTGTTGACTGACCTGTTTGATTCTTTCAGTTGATTGCGCTTTTTCTTTGATTACATCAAGAAAATGATCAACAGCTTTCTGAGCAACATCTGCATCCAGCAGGGTGAGTCGTATTTCCCGACAGCATTGTTCAATGACTTGATTCGAAAGGGTCTTTTGTCCTAAGGATTGGACAGTTTTTGTGATAGCTTGACTGAGCTTTTGAAACATAGAAGGTCTTGATAATATGAGTTGGTGATATTACAGCATATTTCTTGACCAAGATCCAGTGTTGTTGCTTGAGCAGTCACATGAGTGCTTGCCTTTTCAAAGTGAAATAATCGATGTGCAGTCACAAGGATTAAGCGCACCTAAGATTTAAGGGGGATGTTTTTAACAGCACAGATTCGTAGTCTTTTTCTTGGCATGTTGTGGGTTTTAAGAGAGAAATTTAATAAGCGTATCTACAAGCGAGCTACTTGTGCAGGGGGGAATGAAAACTGTGTTCATATTTTAAGAAAACGAATGATCGCGTTAGGATCTATGGCATAGTTTAATGTCAGTACGCATTATAATAGTCAGGGGGTGTTTCTTTTCAATATGTTTGTCTAGCAAGTGTGCGGTTATATGAAGGGGCTACATGGATTGAGATACTTGGAATGAGTGTGCGGGTATGCTACAATAACTGTGAATGTAGTAGAGTTATCAATAACAAACAAGGATGATGGTCATTAGCATATGTCGAGTTGGTCTCTTGCCCAGGTTTTTTTATCAGATCAATACAGGTCTATGGTGATAGTATGATTGATTACTTTTTATTGACTTTCCTTTTGTTGCTGAGTTCATTTTTTTCTTTATCTGAAACCACTATTACAGCTTTTAATCGTTACCGTATGCAGGTATTGGCTACTAGACACTCTTCTCCAGCTAGAAAACTTGTGCGCATTGCTAAGCATCCAGCGCAAACACTGGCTGTCGTATTATTTGGCAATACATTTGCTAATTTGGCAGCGTCGTCATTGCTCACGATGTTGGCGATTGAAGCTTGGGGGGAAATCGGTTCTCTCTATGCTACGATTATATTAACAGTAGTTGTTCTTTTGGTATGTGAGCTTATTCCAAAAATGATTGCCTCAATGTATGCCGATTATCTGGCATTGCGTGTTGTGGGTGTCCTGGATGCTATCTCGTGGGGCACTCGGCCATTCGTTAAAATATTGCAGTGGATAGCAACACGAGTTGTGAGTGCTATGGGGCTGAAGGCATCACGCCAGAAAGATGGTTTTAGTGCCGAAGAATTTAGATCGATGTTGTCTCATTCACGTGCAGAGATTTCAGATGATTCTCATGATATGTTAGTGGGGGTCTTGGACTTAGATCGTTTAACAGTGAATGAGGTTATGCAGCCTTTTCATGAGATTCACGGCATTGATGTTCATGCAAAAAGGGATACAGTATGGGCACTGACACAGTCACGCGATCAAGTGTATTGGTATCTGTATGATCGTCGAGTCGATAAGCCTGTCGGTGTGGTCCATGTGGTTGCTCTTTTGAAAGCGTGTTCTCATCACGATTATATCCGCATGGATAAGCTAAAGAGTTCTATCAAACCGGTATGTTTTGTGCTGGAGAGAACGTCCTTGCGCAAACAGGTGAATCGATTTATTCGTGAGGACAGTCGTTTTGACTTAGTGGTTGATGAGTACGGTGATATTATTGGTTCTATAGAATTACAAGATATTATCGAAGAGGTGATTGGTACCATGGGTGGTGAGGAACATCACTCAGGAAAGATTCGCCAATTGAGTGATGGTGGTTTCTGGGTTTACGCTGGCACAAATATCAGGGCATTAAATCGTTCGATGAATTGGTCGTTGCCAGACGAAGGACCTGTGACAGTCAGTGGCTTGATTATTGATCGCTTAGAAGCTATCCCTCAAGGGCCTGTTTCACTGATAATCAATGATTACCGAATTGAGGTTATGAGTATCATGCATAATCAAATTAAACAATGTAGGATTTATCCACCTGATGACGACCTTGATGATTTGGATGATGCTGCTGAAGCCTAGCTTCAGTGCATTGGATTTTGTTGCAAGTTTTAGGGTTTTAGTGGATTGGCACCGTCTTAATGAACAGTTGTACATGTATAGACTCTGTTGTATGCCTTCTCACCCATGCCGCATTGATTTGGTCTCATTATGTGAGAGTATGTTGCCATATGCTCATTGTGAATGGGTTGGGTTACATGATAGTCATATAGGCTATTACGCCGATTTTTCAAGGGTAAGCCCGGGGCGTTTAATAGTGCGTGGTACTGGATTTTGTGGCATATCTGTGATATCTTCGTATGGTCTAGTAAGAGAGTTTCTATGTTAAAAAAGATAATGTCATTCATGTTCGTATGCGCGAATTCGTATGCTGTAACTTACAATTCTCAGGGCTCTTCTGGTCCACTAGCCAGTTTGACTAGTATGGTTGGTTTTGTGTCATCCAGTGTTCTGCAGCTGACATTTATAGCAGGGGTTATTATGTGTATAGCTGCATTCTACCAATATCTCAAGCATAGAGAATCACCGCAAGAGGTAGGTATCGTGCAAGTATTGACTTTGTTAGTGTTGGGTTGTGTCTTAATGTTAATGAAATACATACCTATGAGTGCAGTGTAGTATGGATGTAGTGGTGTTCGTGGGTCCGCCAGGTTCAGGGAAGGGTCAGCAGGCAAATATCTTAATGAAAAAAGGCTTTCATCATTTGTCAACAGGGGATATGTTGCGTGATGTTTTGAGTGATCCTCAGCACCGTATGCATAAGCTCGTTGCCGAACCTATGGCTAATGGGCAACTCGTTGCGGATGATGTGATTGTGGGTTTAGTGAGTGAGTCTCTTAAATCATTGCCAAAAGGCTCTCGAGTGGTGCTAGACGGTTTTCCTAGAACAGTGGGTCAAGCAAAAGTAATGATCGGTCTTGGGATAATCCCTAAAGTAGTAGTCTGCTTGGTTTGCGATGATAGTGTCTTGAAGAAACGAATATCAGGGCGTTGGAGTGATCCAAAATCGGGCAGAATATACAATACTTTTTTTTCCCCTCCCAAAAAGCCGGGTTTGGATGACATAACGGGTGATCCACTAGTGCAAAGGGCCGATGATAAGAAGGAAGTCGTTGAAAAGCGTTTAGGTGTTTATTATAAGGATACGCAGCCATTAGTTGACTATATATATGAGCTGTCATTTAAAGAAACTATTAAAATTGTATTTATTGATGCAGCTGAAAAGGTTGATCCGGTTTCAAGAGTTTGTGCAGCTATTATTGATTAGGGCTGACTCATTGTGCCTATGCAAGAGGTCTTGCTGCAACAGGCTCTGCTTTCTGCGGCAAACACCCTCTAAGTCCTTTTTTAATTGTGACAGCGAAATTTCGTGCTACCTGGCAGGTTGACTTGAAGTTCATACTTTGCACAGGTGGCATCACGTTTGGTTGGCCTAAACACTCAGGTTTATACATGGTGTCAATAATAAGTTTTATAATAAGTGCTCCAGAAAAGCAGATGGCTGCATTAACGCTAAGTAATTTTATTGTTAGTGAAAGAGTGACCGGTACACCAACGATAGCGAGAGTGGCCAGTAACATGATGCTAAAAGTCGTAAAAAGACCAGAGGCTGCTAGTACTATAATATTTTTAACGCGGTCAACTCGATTCTTTTTGTCGTCAAAGATTTTGAGGGCATTCCCTAAGCCTTGCATGAAATTGGGATTTTCATCTGTTGGGCTGAGCTCTAGACTTGGAAAAACGGCCAGACAAATAGTCTGATATAATGCAAATAGGCTAGAGTCACCTCCAGAGGGGTACTCACTAATAGCCGCTTTTATTTTAGTGAAAATTAAAGATATATTGAGGCCCTTAAATACAGTGATTTTCTCGATTAGTGTCTGGGCCTGTCTGTTGGCTGTTTCACGATCATCATTCATCATATGTAAGGTGCATCTGATAAGTTTTTTAAAATCTGATTCGCTGGGATGGATTGTCTCATGAAAAGCTTCCCAGTATCTCAGAAGTGCTGCTTGGCCAAACCATCGTTTACGGAAGCCATACATCAGTATGACGTGAATTATTGTCCAGTCTATTGCTTTGGGAACAGGGTGTGCTGACTCTTTCTGTGGTTCCATTCTCTGCGGTTCTATTCCTAGTGTAGCCGTCAGATTAGCCTCAGCGGAAGGCTCTTGTGTCATTTTGCGTGCAGCTTCTACATAGCTGGCTGGAAGGAACCCTATGTTTTGTAGTTTGCATAACCGCTGTATTCTTACACAAGTTTGCATGAGGCTGTCGTCATCATCTGGGTTTTTCTCCAGCAAGATGTGTAGAATACGTGCTGCTTTTAATAATGCTGCTTTTATATTTTTTTGTTCTTCGGCTTCACCATGTGTTGGGCGTGAAGTAATAAGCGAGTGAAAGTTTATTGCTAAGTCTTTGCTTTCATTGCTGTCAGCTCCTAGGCAGCAAAAAAGAGTGTGAAACTGCTTTTGTGCATCGGTTAGTCCTACAACGTGTGTGGTTGCACTTAGTGCACCTGATAGTTCTGTTTGTTCAAGCTGTTTAATGAGCGCAAGTGCAAGCACACCATAGAAGGCTGCACTGCTATCATCACCCTTGCTGGTTGGGCTGAAATTAGAAAGTATTGCATCAGTAATCATTGCTTTGTTAGAATGGGTGGCACCTGATGTTTGTGTTAGGATTCCCAGTGTAACACGCAAGCTGTCATCTAGCCGTGAGTTGCTTGGCATAGCATGAATTCTTTCTATACAATGACAGAGGATGTCAAGGGCATTTGAGATATTGAAGGACGTATTTGTAGGTCTGGCACTAGACAAACGAGCTAATGTCCTGAGATGCCATGCTGCTTTATCGTGAGCGACCCCTGCCATGCCAAGAAGTGCTGTAAGCTGTGTTCGTTTTGTTTTTGTGTGTTGATGTGATGTGAGTAGATCTAGAAGCAGACCTTTGTCTGTTTTCAAAGCAGTAAAACACAATTTGAGTAGAGCGCTTCTTTCTTCTGGTTTTCCCTGTATTTGCCTAAGTACTCTTTTTGCGTTCCCTATTTGGGCCACACTATAAACCCAAGTATGAAAAGCCCGTTTGAGTGGGGAGGTCCATTTGAGTTGAGGGCATATTATGCCTTGTTGATATACTTTAAGGGACTCTTTGCCAATGACACTGAATTCAGATAGTACACTGAGAGCCAAATTTAGTCCGTCAACTTGCCTGTGGCCTCCTCTAGGGGTAGGCTGCGTCATGAGGGCGTGTGTTAGTTTATCATATGCAATAAGTGTTCCAAGAAGAGGGTTCGGTTGTTTTTCTTTTCTAGATGTTAATGTGCTCAGTGAGATCACTAAAGTCATAAATGGGTTTTCATGTATCGCGTATGACTTATTAAGTTGTTCAGTGAAGTTAGCATACAGTGTTTTTGGTAAATCGGGAGATTGGAAAGCAGTTTTGTCAATTGTGACAACGTGCGCGGCATAGTAAAGCAAGAGGCAGGTCTTGCAATAAAATTCCTCACTGCGTTTCTCATCACTCTCAGTAAGTTTGTTCAGGTAAGATATTTTTGGCTGAGAACTGAATTTCTCTAGAAGGTCTAGGATATGCGCGTAGGCGCTATCGAGGTCTTCAGCTCTAAAGTTAAGTGAACAGGCTTGAAACCACTGATTGAGCTCCGATTGCAGCTCAGTTTTCTGTTGAGTATGCTGAGCACTAATTGCATTATAGCTTTTAGCTGTATCGCCCTTGTTATTCTTCTCAAGTGTCTTCATTATCCTAAATGCGGTAAATTGATTGAGTGTAGCCCAGTCAGGGTATTGTTCAAGTATGGCCCTGTACTCGGCGGTTTGCTCAGCGGAGAGGGTGTCGGTAAGGAGGCCTTCTATTGGCGTATTCGCATCATAATCAGGATATGTTTGAGTGAGATCTTTGATTTGGTTATAGTGGTGTATGAATTCTGTTGGAGATGACTCAATCTCGTCCCAGTCGGATAGCATACCCTCGTTCAGCTGCTGGAAATTAGATTCAAGTGGAGAGTCGTCAGTAAAGGGGGCTATTGTGCGTAGCTCATCTACATTTTTCTTTAATAATTTGAGGTGAATCATGTTCGAAATACGTGCAAACATTCCAGTCACATCAGCCAGGGATGTGCGGTCAAGAGCGCCGCGAATGAGTCCTCCGCTGAAATTCACTACGCTTTGAAGTCCTGGTATTGGCATTTTCTAACCCTCTTTTTAGCTGTTCAGTTATTTTAGTTATACTATAACGATATGAGTCTATGTGCAAGTAGTTCGCGGTGTATTTTATTTACATCCTATCTTTCTGTACAATGCCGATACTTGTTTAACTGATCATTGTATTTACTTTAGTTTTCAAAGACATGCTGAAGTCTTTAGTGCATTGTTTTGTCCCATGCTTTCCTTATTCATTTCAAGTCTGCATTGACTGTAGGTGGTGATTCTTTGTCAGATAGTGGGGATAAGTGGCTTGACAATGGTTAAAAAATGGTGGATAGTGTAATTAAGTGGTAAAAAGTGGAAGTTAGTGGAATGTTTCGTGGCAATACGGAAATCAACATAGACAGTAAAGGACGGTTTGCCGTTCCAACCAAGTACAGGTCAATGTTAAAAGAGCAGTCAGGTGGGCGAGTGGTTGTGACTATCGATACAGACTCTCCTTGTTTGCTTATATACCCACTAAATGTTTGGCAAGTGATTGAAGAAAAAATCCAAGAACTGCCAACATTCAACCCAACCACGCGGCGTATACAAAGATTACTGATAGGCCACGCTCATGAAGTTGAGCTTGACGCACAAGGGCGAGTCCTTGTGCCACCGGTGTTACGTAAGCATGCGCAAATTCAGAAGAAACTCATGCTGGTCGGACAAGGGAAGAAATTTGAGATATGGAGTGAGACACGTTGGGAAACTGAGTGTCAAGCATGGTTAGAACAAGGAGTTGGTGCCAATGAAAATGGGGCAGACATGCCAGCCATACTTGATGATCTTTCGGTATAGCATCATGAAAGATCATAAGTCGGTATTGCTGGTTGAATCCATCGAAGCTCTAAGGATAAGAGCTGATGGCTGCTATATCGATGGCACCTATGGTAGAGGTGGGCACTCTGCGGCTATTTTGGATCAGTTATCAGCGAAGGGGAAACTTTTTGCTTGTGATTGTGATCCTCAGGCTGCAGAGGATGCCAGCCGTTTTCAAGATGATGACCGTTTTCAATTTCTGTCAACAAATTTTGCAGATTTAATTGATGATTTGCCAAAAGGTATTCTAGGACAAGTCGACGGTATTTTATTAGATTTAGGAGTTTCATCACCTCAGCTTGATGAAGCCAATAGAGGCTTTTCTTTTCGTTTTGAAGCACCCATTGATATGCGTATGAACAATACAGAAGGGGATTCAGGCTTAAAATGGTTGTGTGAAGTATCTGAAACTGAGCTTGCTGATGTTATTTTCCATTATGGACAAGAAAGGTTGTCTAGGAGGATAGCACGCCGAATAATTCAAATGCGCCATCCTGAAATGACAACAAAGGAATTGGCTTTATGGATAAGTCAATGCTATCCCAAGCGCCGATATGATAAGCATCCTGCTACCAAGACTTTTCAGGCCATTCGAATGCATGTCAATCAAGAACTACAGAGTCTTGAGAAAGTTTTAAGTGATGCCCCTCATATTTTGTCAATGAAAGGCCGTATAGCTGTCATCACATTTCATGGTCTTGAGCGCAAACTTGTCAAGCGCTGGAGCCAACCAAGTACCGACTTCCTTCCCTTCCCTAAACTAAGGCCTACTGGACGAGCAACTAAGCCATCTCACTTAGAGTTGATTAGTAATTCCCGGTCCAGTAGTGCCTTACTCACTACATTGGAGCGTGTTGCATGAGAATATCTGTTTTATCTAATCAAAGTCGGCTGGCTTATTCAGTCGCTTGTCTTTATGCCTATGAAAAAGTAATTACAGGGTTGTTGATATCAATGCTTGTCATTAGTATGCTGGTTCTTGTCGGTGTGAAATTTGAAAATTATAGACTGTTGCAAACATTGTCTCATGTTGAGGGGCAAAATCAGTCATTGATGGTTGAGCAAAAAAAACTGAGAGTTGACCAGGGAAAGATAGTTAGTTATCTTAGTATTAAGAATTACTCTGCGAAAAATCAATGGCAAAATGGCTCAATGCTGACATAAAAACAAAGTTTGGTCGCTCGATTTATCAGCGTTACATTTTTGTCGTGTTGGTATTCGGATTATTCATTGTGGGTGTTGTAGGTCGTATCGGTTTTATATACCAATTAGACCCAACTCTGCTGACTGGTCAACAGAAAAGAGTGACTCACAGTACTGTTAAATCAATGCAGCCAAGAGGATTAATAAATGATCGATTTGGTTATACACTCGCACTAAGTGTTCCTAAATATAAATTATGGATTGATTCAGTTCATGTTGATTGGGATGAGGCCAAACAAACTAAACTTGCCAAAATGGTAGGGTGGCCAGAAAATAAAATGAAACAATGGTTTGTCAAACATAAAAAGAGCTATGCTCACCTAGGTGAACTTGATACGTCACAATATCAATCTTTAAAGCAGTCAGGACTTAAGGGGCTGCATCTTGATATTGATTATCAGCGTTACTACTCTTTAGCTGATAAAGCAGCTCATTTAGTAGGGAGGACCGATCATGTGAATGAGGGTATACAGGGGCTAGAGTATGCACTAAATAGTGAGCTTCATGGCCAAGCAATTGCAAGCATAGTCAAACATGACCGTAAAGGACGTCCCTTGAGTAGACACCAGGCGACGCAAGAATCAACTCCAGCAATTATGACAACAATTGATCACAGGGTGCAATTTTTTGCAGCTGAAGAGCTTGAAAAAATGATCACTGAATCAGAAGCTGAATCTGGTTCAGTCATAGTCTTAAGCAAAAGAGGCGATATCCTTGCTATGGTCAATGCTCCAAGTTTTGACCCGAATAAGCCTCTTGAGAAACTTGATAGCCGTATTCGAAATAGGGCATTCGTCGATTTATTTGAACCTGGCTCAGTTGTAAAGCCATTGGCAATGGCAGTTCTTTTGCCGGAGATTGCTGGGAAAATTAACGCGCTTAATACATCTGGTGGCCGTATCAGATTGGGGAAATTTACAGTCAGCGATACCAGAGATCATGGCCGCATAAAACTTGATGATGTGATTAAAAAGTCAAGCAATGTGGCCATGATTAAATTAGCTCAATTAGCCGAAAAAACACATCTTATCGAAGGCTACAAAGCACTTGGCTTATTTGATGAAAGTGATATTCACTTGTATGGTGAGCCTGTCAATCAGCAATTTTCGCAAATAGATAAAAAATCACTGAGCTACCTGACTGCTAGTTATGGATACGGTTTTCAAGTATCCTTGTTACGTATGGCGCATGCTTATTTAATCTTAGCTAATCATGGTGTTGACCCAGGTCTCCGCTTGCTTCATAATGTCAATCATAAGCAACACCGTGTGGTGTCTGCTGAAATAGCAAAAAGGGTTAATCAGATGTTATTGTCTGCAGTTTCTCATGATGGCACAGGTCATAGAGCACGTATTAAAGGAGTGCATGTTTCTGGAAAGACTGGTACAGCTCATATACAGAGTTCAAATCAGAGAGGGTATGTAGACAAACACATGGCCTCCTTTATTGGTTTTGCACCTACTGAAGAGCCACAGTATGTGGTTGCTGTGCAACTCAATGAGCCTAAGGGAATGTACCATTTTGGTTCTCGTTCAGCAGCCCCATTATTTAAGAAAGTCATGGAATTCGCTCTGAATGCTCATGCATTCCAGCCCATATTGCCACATCAAACTGGAGCATTGTATGCCTCTACAAAAAACCATTAAAATGGCTATTACACAATGGGTGGTTAAAAATGAATACCATTCGTTGCTGGGAAAATGTTTGGTTGATCATACAGATCATTTACAGCTTTCTTGCATTTTCATTGATCTTTTCAGTGAATACAGCGTCAGTCAAAAACATTGGCAGCTTGCCCATGAGAAGGGCGCAAAGGCAGTTATAACACACCATCACAACGCCACGGACATCAATGGAATGCCAGTTATTCATGTGGAAATGCTGAGAGAAAAAGTGCACTTATTAGCAGCTTCTTTTTATGGATACCCAGCACAGCAAATGCAGATTTTTGGAGTAACGGGCACCAATGGCAAAACTTCTGTGTCTTATATGCTCGCAGCAAGCCTTCATGAAATGGGCCAGAAGGTCGGATATATCGGGACGCTCGGGTATACTTGTATTTTTGATTTGCATGATAGATCAAGATTCCAGCCGACTATCACGACGACGCCAAGTGCTGTTCAGCTACAGCGAATTCTAGCTGAATTCAACTCAATTGGTGTTGCATTCGTTTGTATGGAAATTTCGTCTCATGGGATTGTGCAAGGTCGTATACGTTCCGTGCCTATTGATATTGCTGCCTTTACTAATTTAAGTCGTGATCATCTTGATTTTCATAAGACTATGTTTGATTATGGGAAGGCGAAAAAGAAATTATTTACAGAATATCCTGTAGCTCAATCAATTATTAATATATCGGACCCGTTGGGTGAAAAAATACATGCTGATATTTCTGGGGTAAAACTGAGTACAGCAAATGACAAGGAAGCGCATTGCCGCTATAAAGTATTCCACTCTTCTACGAAAGGGCTCAAGTTCGTTATAACCCATCTGGGAAGCAGTTATACAGTAGAAACAAAGCTCATTGGCGATTTTAATGCTGAAAACATGACTATTGTGTGGATGTCTTTAGTGGCCATGGGGTATGATCCAAAACACGTGACCAAAGTACTCGGGCAACAAAAAATACTTCCTGGTCGAATGCAGATCTGTCCACACGTGCCTCTTAAGCCTGTAGTGATTATAGATTATGCCCATACTCCTGGCTCATTGGAACAAGCCCTCACAGTTTTAAAGAAATTCACTCAGAAAAAAATATGGTGTGTGTTTGGTTGCGGTGGAGAACGAGACCGCGGAAAGAGACCGCTTATGGGTCAAATTGCAGAGCGGCTGGCTGATCGTGTCATTATTACCCAAGATAACTCACGCTCAGAAGATCCTGATATGATCGCATCTGATATTTTGAATGGAATGATATGTCCATGGGCAGTAGAGATGGATATGGATAGACAAGATGCTATTGTCCGAGCTGTTCATGATGCAGAACCAGGCGACATTGTTTTAGTTGCTGGCCGTGGTCATGAGAAAGATCTCTCGATGAATAACGGCCAGCGCATCCCATGCTCAGACTTCGATATTGCTTGTGGAGCATTGGGTGTTGCGAGTGTTGAGGCTGTATGAATCTGAAACAAGTATGCTGTGATTATTTTTCGATTGAGATGGCACATGAGCTCACAGGTATTGCATACAACTCAAAAGATGTACGTCCGGGCATGATATTTATTGCTTTTTTAGGGCAGTCACATGATGGGCATGACTTTATTAATGAGGCTGTTTCAGCAGGTGCTAAGTTGGTTCTTGGAACTAAGAAGCTGTTTTTTTCATCAGTGGTCTATGTCCAGGTTGCAGATGTTCAGCAAACAATTTACGATTTAGCACGACTGTACCGTAGATCCTTGCCAAAAGTGATTGCAATCACTGGAAGTGTCGGAAAAACAAGTACTAAAGACATCCTGTCACGTCTTATTTCAACAACTTTTTCTGTTAAATCAACAGTAGAAAACCATAACAATGAGCTAGGCCTTCCACTGACTATCCTCAATTGCCCAACTGGTTGTGAAGTGCTTATTTTAGAAATGGGGTCAAGAAGAGTTGGAGACATCGCTTATTTAATGGATTGTGCTCTTCCAGATATATCTATCATTACCCGTATTACTGAGTCTCATCTCGCTTCATTTGGCTCTATTGATGTGATCTCTCAGGCTAAGTCGGAAATTATAAAACGCTGTCGTCCAGGCGATATAGCTTGTTTTCAAGAGGAAGAATATAAACAATATGGCTGGCATACAGAGCGTGCTATTTTGTCAGTAAATAAAACAATTGTTAAGGATGGCTATTATACATATCAAGAAATTAAGCCAGGCAGCTATGAGTTAACTATGTACATCAATGGTCATTACACCCAATGGCGGGTGTCCATTTTAGGTGAGCATATGATTGATAATGTCGCCAAATGTATTCGTGTTGCGCTGGCATGCGGTGTTCGTCCAAAAGAGATTGCAAAAGCGCTTTTACATCATTCACCCTCACCTGGTAGGATGGAGTTGGTCCAGGGGGTGTATACTATAATTGACGATACATATAACGCAGCTCCTTTATCAGTGGAACTCGGTCTCAATACTCTTGCTAAATATTCAAGCCCCAGTGCTTTTTTGTTTGGGCAGATGGCTGAGTGTGGTGTTGATGAGATGGCGCTTCATCAACAAATCCTCAGGCATGCACATAAGCAGGGAATAGATCTCATATTAGGTTTTGGTGAACTATTCAAGGAGAAACCTTTAAGTGACCTATGTCATGAAACAAATCTCAGTGATAAAGAATTGAAAAATCTTCTTCAGAGTAATAAGATAACTCATATTTATGTAAAAGGGTCTAGATCCATGCGTATGGAACACTACACTAAAATTTTAAATGAGACATGTGATGTTTGAAATGAACCTTCCTTTATCTGTGCGTGCAGTGATTGCTATGTCTTCAGGGTTTGCTCTGATGTTGATGCTTATGCCGGCATTTATTAAAATTATCAAAAGGGCAGCTTTGTGCCAGGTCATTCGTGTTGATGGGCCAAAGTCTCATAATAAAAAAGAGCAAACGGCGACGATGGGGGGGGCGCTGATATGGCTGGTGTCTATGTTCTGTATTAGTCTGTTTAGTCGTATCGATCTGCCTGTCATCCAAGGACTTTTACTGACTATGAGTTTGTTTGCACTTATTGGATTTCTTGATGACTATTACAATATTAAAAAGTCTGACGCTTATGCTCTAACAGCAAAAAATAAATTCTTTCTGCAGTGCTTGGCAGCGTTTGTTGTTTATCTTTTTCTGATTTGGAAAGAAATCCCTATTAGTCCCCAAATAGTCCCGCTGTTCAAAAATATAACAATTACGCTGCCGTGGCCAATTATGTGTCTAACTGTGATATTTCTATTAGTGGGTTCATCCAATGCTGTCAATTTGACAGATGGCCTTGATGGGTTAGTGACAGTGCCATTAATCATCGTTTTTTTTGGTCTTGCTATCGTGGCGTATCTATCATCTCATCAAATATTTGCCAGTCATCTTTCTTTGCCATGGCAGCCCCTTAGTTATGAACTGATGGTTTGCTGTGCTTCACTTGTAGGAATTTTGGCTGGCTTCTTATGGTTTAATAGTCATCCAGCAGAGATATTCATGGGTGATGTAGGTTCTCTCATGCTTGGAGCTGTGATGGCTTATATAGCTCTTGTTTTATTGCAGGTTTTATTATGGGCAGTGATGTCCGGCCTCTTTATTCTAGAAGTCGCTAGCGTCTGTATTCAAGTACTTTATTATAAAAAAACCAAGAAACGTTTTTTTCTTATGGCTCCATTGCATCACCATTTTGAGCTAAAGGGTTGGAGTGAAACAAGGGTGATCTATCGTTTCTGGCTGATCTCGCTTGCTTTCTTCGTTTTGTCATTGATCACATTAAAGGTTGCCTAGGTGTTGGATAGTATCAAATCCTGTTTGATGATTGGATTAGGAAAGACTGGACAGTCAGTATTTAATTTATTGACGAAGATAGGCTGCCAAGTAGAATTTTGTGAGCCTTTCAATGATACTGATTGGGCAGAGGTGTACACACAAGTCAAGGAGCAGGAATATGAAGTGATTGTTCTGTCTCCAGGCATTAACAATCACCCTGTGTTGCAGAAGCTAAAAAAAGAAAACAGTCCACGCGTGGCGACCGATATTGAATTATTCTGTGAATTAGTGTCTGTTCCTATTATTGCTATAACTGGTACAAATGGCAAAACCACATGTGTTCATTGGCTGTATCAACTGTTGTCACAGTATGGTCGTGTAAAGCTTTTGGGTAATGTGGGTCGACCTGTATTAGATGCTTACTTTGAGATGGATGAGTGCGATTGGGTTATACTCGAATTATCAAGCTTTCAACTTGCTCATTCAGCACCATTGCCTCTTCATATTGGTTGTGTGCTTAATATCCAGAATGATCATTTGGACTGGCATGATAATTTTGATGATTATAGCCAATCAAAATGGCGTATTGGAGAATGTGCTAAGACTAAAATTTGTCATGCAGAATTAGCTCCTCCTGATGAGTGGCAGGTGTTTGGATCGACGACTGATATGCAGCTTTACCAAAAACCAGACCATCTTTCGGATATGCAGTATAATAATGCGCTTGCAGTGTATGCCATTACCCGTCAGCTCGATGTTCCGAGCACTTTCTCGGATGTTATTGAGTTAATGCCTCAATTGAAACACCGTGCAGAAAGCATTGGTCAAGAAGGGCAATGGCACTGGATCAATGATTCAAAAGCAACGAATTTTAGTGCAGCTAGAGCATGCCTAAATGATACGCGTAAAAGGCATCCGCATGCACATATTATCTGGCTTGCTGGAGGCGTTCTAAAAGAGCAGCTGCCAAATGATACGCAGCGCTTGGCCGATGAGGTCTGGGGGTTTGGACAGGATGGGCCGATCATCTCACCTCTTAATTTCCAATCACTTGAAGAATGTTTGAGTTATGCCTACCATCAATGGAGGGAGTATGATGACAGGTCTACAGTCGTTTGTCTGTCACCTGCGGGTGCATCATTCGATGAGTTTAAGAACTACCAAGAACGTGGTGCTTTTTTTACTAGTTGGTTTCATGAGGTGATGAATGTCTCAAAAAACAGCCATTGATTGGCAAATTCTTATGCCAGTTATGGTCTTGTCAGGCATCGGTTTGGTCATTTTACTCTCCGCATCAATGCCTTTTGCTGATGAAACGTTTCATAATCCATATCATTTTTTTAAGAAGCAATGTGTGTCATTGCTAATAGGTATTTTTGTAGGGTATGTTTGTTTTCGTATTCGTCCGTTGTGGTGGCGGTATTGGCGCCAGGGACTCATTTTTATTTCAGCTTGTTTACTAGTTATTGTGCTGATTCCAGGTGTAGGCCATGCTGTTAAAGGGGCATACCGTTGGTTGCCATTGGGGTTGTTTCAGCTCCAGGTTTCTGAAGTAGTGAAGCTTGTTGTGATGATTTTTATGGCCGGATTTATTGAACAACATCATGATGATTTACGCTGGAATTTAAATGGTTTTCTCAAACCACTTGCCGTTCTTGGAATTATATCAAGCTTGCTTATACTTGAGCCCGATTTTGGCTCAGTTTGCGTTATTCTAGCTGTTTCATTGCTGCAAATGTTTGTGGCTGGCTCTCGTCTGAGGTATATGATCTTACTGTTGTTAGGGGTTGTGCTTATTTTAGCTGTGGTAGCTTGGTCCGCACCTTACCGCATGGATCGACTTGTGGCATTTCTTAATCCATGGCAGTTTGCTGACAACAAGGGTTACCAACTTATTCATGCTATGATGGCTGTACGTGCAGGTGGTTTATTTGGAGTAGGACTTGGTGAGAGCATTGAAAAATGGTTTTACTTGCCTGAGGCACATAATGACTTTTTATTAGCTATACTCATCGAAGAGTGTGGGTTGATTGCCCTTTGCGCAGTGATGATGGCTTATGGCCTTTTAGTGAGCCGTATGCTACAGATTAGCTGGGATGCAATAGCCAAAAAAGATTGGTTTACTTCAAGCCTTGTCTTTGGGATTGCCTCTTGGTGGGCTATTCAAGCGTTGATAAATATCGGTGTGAATGTGGCTCTTTTACCTACTAAAGGGATCACACTCCCTTTGATAAGCTTTGGGGGGTCGAGTTTGCTTATGTTTGCAGCGTCCCTTGGGATAGTCCTTCGTGTTTCTTACGAATATAGGAGAGGGTCATGATTTGGGTCGCATGTTCAGGGACTGCAGGGCATGTCAATCCTTCTTATCAAATAGCTCAATATTTAAAGGCTAAGCATTTCCAAGTTACTTGGGTCGGGGCCCATGGAATGGAAAAGCGAATAGTGAGAGATATCCCTCAAGTGCATTTGCCAATGCGAGCTATACGTGGATCCAGTTGGGTTAATACAATGCTCCTCCCATGGCATATGCTGATTAGCTGTATTATCTTGATAAGACTTCTTATAAATAAAAGGCCTAAATGTGTTTGTTTGATGGGCAGTTATGTCACTATTCCCGTCGGACTCATTGCTTTTGTTTTTCGAGTTCCTATATGGTTGTTTGAACAAAATACTTCATTAGGACTAGCCAATAGATTATACAAAAGGTGTGCTAGTGTCCTATTTTCGGGTCTTCCATTAGCGTGTGAGGATGACCGGGTGAAACATCTGAATAACCCTGTGCTAGCGAGTATACGCGAAAAAACAACGTATCACCCATCTATCCCCATAAAGGTTTTGGTTACGGGTGGATCACGAGGGGCACTGTCATTAAATAAAGAACTTCCTGAAGTATTTTCTCAACTTCAGGGCAAGTTTGAAATTCATCATATGACTGGTCATGCTCATTTAGAGATGACTCAAGGGATCTACCAGAGCTTGGGTATCCAAGCTACTGTCAAAGACTATGCTGATCTATCTGATGAGTACCAATGGGCTGATCTTATTATTTGCCGTTCAGGGGCTATGACAGTAACAGAATGCGCGGTCTGTTATCTGCCTTCTATTCTAGTTCCATTTCCGTATGCTACTGATGATCATCAAGCTAAAAATGCCGAAGTCCTAGTCGAGCGGGGTGGTGCATTTATGGTTCGATACGATTCTCAATTTAAACAACAAATGTATGCATTATTAAATAGTGTGACGCCAGAAAAGTTGCAACAAATGCATCAGTGGTTAAGGACAATTGATTTGAAAGTCAATTGGAATGTATTAGATCACGAATTGAATGATCTTTCTAAATAATTTGCATTGAAAGCAGTATTATCAGGTGAAGTGACAACTACCCGAATGTGGCATGGTGCTTGCTGCTGAGATTTGACAAAGACTACCCAGTCGTTATGTGCCTGGTATGAGGCCAAGCATGCAGTGTTGCCTTTTCTAATTGTTCTGTTGATATATTTAACATAGCTTGTTAATATGCTGAATAAAATGGTGTTTTAAATGATGGGTCTTCAAGTTTCTGCAGAAAAGTTTATTGAGAGATATATAATCGTGTCCAAAGAACACTCTGTGAATGGCAATAAGCCCTTTGAACTAATAGTTCTAGAAACTCATTATGGTATTTTAGAGTCAAGCAGTCTAGAAGACATAAGAGTCGTGGCGAAAAAAAGACTGTATGAAGATTTGGAGAAAAGAGACTACAAAGGTGTTCAAATATTGTTAGAGAATTCGTTTGTTGATAAGGCTCAGGAGAAAGAAAAAATATTTGAAGCATTGGTCAATCAGGCCTCAGAAAGAAAAGATAAGCATACTCTTGATTCGTTATTCAAAGGGGATACTGTTTCTACAGAAGATGGATTATTAAGTGCTTTGATGCAGAGTCTAGAGTTGAATCAAGAGATTAAATTGAGAGGATTATTAACTGTCGCTCATAAAGCCTCTCATTCCTATACTGACGTGCTGATGAATGTGATGCAAGTTGAATATAAAATTGATGATGTGATTTTATCAAGAACAAAATTCGGCGTCACAGCAGCTCATCTAGCTGCACGTTCTGGCAGTCTGGCATATCTACAAGCCATCATAGAAAAAGAAAAGAGTTTGCTCGATACCAAGACCAATATAGGAGGAACAGTCCTGCACTACGCAGTAAGGGGTGGCCATTTGAATGTGGTAGACTGGTTAGTCAGTGAAGATAGAGTCTTGCTGAATACCAAGACCAATCATGGAGAAACAGTCCTACACGTTGCAGCAATGGCTGGCCATTTGAATGTGGTAGACTGGTTAGTCAGTGAAGATAGAGGTTTGCTGAATACCAAGTGCAATGATGGGACAACAGTCCTACAGCACGCAGTAATTGGTGGCCATTTGAATGTAATAGGCAGGCTAGTCAGTGAAGATAGAGGTTTGCTGAATACCAAGAGCAATGATGGGAGCACAGTCCTACACTACGCAGTAAGGGGTGGCCATTTGAATGTGGTAGACTGGTTAGTCAGTGAAGATAGAGGTTTGCTGAATACCAAGAGCAATAATGGAGTAACAGTCCTACACATGGCAGCAAGTGGAGGCTATTTGAATGTGGTAGACTGGCTAGTCAGTGAAGATAGAGGTTTGCTGAATACCAAGAGCAATAATGGAGTAACAGTCCTACACTATGCAGCAAGGAATGGCCATTTGAATGTGGTAGACTGGTTGGTAGAGGAAGACAAAAAAAATGATGAACGTAAGTTATTAGGTAGGATATCATGCGGAAGGACAGCGTTGACGTATGCGGCAGAGAAAGGTCATGAAAAAGTTGTGGAGCTACTGAGTGCATATCCAAAGGAGTTGGAGGCTGTGAGAAGCGTATCAGCTTATTCAGAAAATATCAAAAAAATAATACAAACATCGAGGAGTCAAGGAACAAAAAGAAAGGACGAAAATGAAGGCCAGAAGGGTACCCCAAAAAAACGAAAGAATAGACGGGATGCAGCTGGGGGCGGTCTGAAAACTATGGGATCAGAAGCACCTGCTGGAGGATTGATGCAGAGTCCTGAAGGGGTCTTCAAAGTGAAAAGAGATCCGGATGAATCGAGAAAAAAGCCTATCAACGTAAAGCTAGAATTTACATACCCAGAGGATCATTGGACAGATTATAAGTTAAAAAAACTTGTGCAAGAAGTAGAGCTGTGTAGGCCTGAAGAAGAGCGGGGTCAGGATAATTGTGAGAAAATGGCGTGGCGTGTATTTAAGGCTTTGTTGGGCCAGCCAGCCAGTTTGCGGTGTCCAATTGCGTGCGAAGGGATAAATTACACTATGCCAAGCTGTCAAAAAAGTGTGGGCTGTATGCATCTGACAAAAAACATAGAGAATGCCTATGATGGATACATCTCAGATCAAGAAGAAATAGATGTGAGTGGGACTGACATTGCATATAATCTCGATACTGATGAAGTATTAACATATCATGTATGTGCTCGTGAGCTCAATCATGTCATGAGAACTATTAACCCCAGAGCAGATAGTGTACAGCCATTCGGATTGCTGGGTGTAGAAAGAGCAGCTGGTTGGCATCAGCTAGTATGGTTGAAGAGATCAGAGGATGACGTGGTGTTGATTGATATGAATCATGAGAGTCATAAGTACTCCTTGCTTCGAGACTTCAGCAAAAACTATTCAGATGTGAAAAAATGCTCGCTGCTGAGATTTAACAAAGACTGCCCTGTCGTTATGTCGCCTGGTATGAGGCCAAGCATGTAGTGTCATCTTGTTATTGAATAATAAGATGAGGTGGTCAGAAAATCAGTTTATTCCTTATTGCCAATAGGTATACAATTATGAACCGGTAGGATATCAAGAAATCACCTAGTCGAAGAATCGTATATTTCCGTAGATCCTTGACTTAATATGTTTTTAATGTAGTATTTCTGTAAAGTTGAAATAATTGGGGCATAGGATGGATACAGATATTGGGAATATAGTTAATAGTTACATTGAGTCTGATGATGATACTAAAAGATTGATTAGTGAAGAATATGAAGCGTTGACTCTGGAAGTAAAAACTCAAGTAGCACAGGAAGCAAGAGATAAATTAGCATACTCTATTAAAGAGACAAACTACCATAGTGCATGGGTATTGATCCAAAGCCCGTTTATATCCCTAGATCAGGAAAAGGGGAAAATATTTACATTACTGGTAGAGCAAGCAATAGAAAAAAAAGAAGAGAAGTTATTGAGGTGTATATTTGCAGGAGAAGAGATAGGTATAGATGAGTCATACATATGCATAGTAAAACATGTAGTTGGAAATAGAGAGTCGTATCTGATAGATAAAAACGTCATGATGAGTGGTCTGCTCAATGCACTTAGTGATGTGGATATATCCGACCTAATGATTATTTTGGAAGAGCAGTTTGATATAGAAAAAGCATACGATATAAAATCGAGTAGCAGTGCTACAGTGATGCACATGGCAGCAAGATATGGGAAGTTAAACTATGCTAAGACATTGTTGAGTGAGAAGCCAGGACTCTTGGATATGACTAAGAATAATGGTCTAACAGTCCTGCATATTGCATGTGTTAGAGGCCATAAAGCCATAGCTGAGTGGTTAGTGGCGCAGAAACCAACGCTCTTGGATATGAAAACGAGTGATGGTGTAACAGCACTGCACAGTGCATGTGCTAGAGGTCATAAAGCCATAGCTGAGTGGTTAGTAGAAAAGAAGCCAGAGCTCTTGGATATGTCTTTGAATGATGGTTCAACAGTCCTGCACTATGCAGCTCTAAATGGTCATAAAGAAGTTGTTGAGTGGTTAGTAGAAAAGAAGCCAGAACTCTTGGATATGTCTTTGAATGATGGTCTAACAGTCCTGCACTCTGCAGCTCTAAAAGGTCATAAAGAAGTAGCTGAGTGGTTAGTGGAGAAAAAACCTGATCTTTTGGATATGAAGGATAATCAGGGTTTTACAGCTCTGCACCTTGCAGTTCAAGAAGGTCATAAAGAAGTAGCTGAGTGGTTAGTGGCGCAGAAATCTGATCTCTTGGATATGACGACTAATGATGGCGCAACAGCTCTGCACCTTGCAGCTAATGAAGGTCATAAAGAAGTTGCTGAGTGGTTAGTGGAGAAAAAACCTGATCTCTTGGGTATGAAGGATAGTACGGGTGCAACAGCTCTGCACCTTGCAGCTCATCAAGGTCATAAAGAAGTTGCTGAGTGGTTAGTGGCGCAGAAACCAACGCTCTTGGATATGAAGGATAATAATGGGAATACAGTCCTGCACGCTGCAGCTCAAGCAGGTTATAAAGAAGTAGCTGAGTGGTTTGTGGCGCAGAAACCTGATCTCTTGGATATGACGAATAATAATGGTGAAACAGTTCTACACCTTGCAGCTCATCAAGGTCATAAAGAAGTTGCTGAGTGGTTAGTGGTGCAGAAACCTGCTCTCTTGGATATGACGAATAATCAGGGCGCAACAGTTCTGCACCTTGCAGCTGATGAAGGTCATAAAGAAGTTGCTGAGTGGTTAGTGGAGAAAAAACCTGATCTCTTGGATATGACTATGAATGATGGTACAACAGCTCTGCACCGTGCAGCTTATGAAGGTCATAAAGAAGTTGTTGAGTGTTTATTGGCGCATGGTGCTGATGCAGCGATAGCTGATCACTCTCGTATAACTCCTCTTATGCAAGCTGTCAAAAAAAATGACACTGAACTTATAAAAGTATTCATTGAGCATAGATGTACAGTGCCAGTGAGTTATATAGTCGACTACTTTTTACCTAAAAAGAAAGGAACAGTGCAGGTTAAGGAAATGATAAAAAGTAAGCCAAGTCTTCTTCAAGAGAGGTATGAGAGCAAAACACTACTGGCTCATCTATTAGATAGAAAAAAACATAATTTGATCAATAGATTCATTGCCGAAGCAATAAAAGTGATGACAGCGTTAGATATGAAATCTTTTATCACATATCTATCTAGTGGAGAGGATTTCAATATTAAGATAGCTAGCAAATTAGTTAAAAATCACCTCAATATGTATGTGAAGCAGGCTTTGCAGATGGATCATATGGAGGCTATTGCAAATATAAAGTGGGAAGACTTATCTCTCGATGCGGAAGAAAAGCAAAAACTTATGACTGAAATAATCAAACATGTCGCATCACATAAAATAAATGATGTATATCGCCAAGTATTGGTGAAATTTTCAGGTAACCGTTTACTTAATTACTGGTCTGCAGGAGAAGTTGATGCTTTTATAGTCATGAGTCAAGATGATGAATCATTCGAGTGGGCCTGCCAAGTTATAAATCAAGTTGATAGAAGATTTTTCGAAAAATTAAAAGAAAAAATAGATTCTGTTGAGTACAGAGATCCCAAAAAACTGATACGATTGATTAAAATATTTGTGCAGTATGACATGGAGCTTGCTAAAGAGTTATTTATGGCAATGAGAAAGCGAGGCATCATATTAGATTCTGATGACATTGATTTTCTCGAGGACACAGGAGTGTTAAAAGCTGCTTTTGAGGAAAAGGGGTCAAAATACTGGGAAGAAACAATGACATTCTGTCATGCCAACAACCGCATTGATCACATTCAAGAAGAGATGGATTTTGCGATGCAGGCTGTGCATATTCAGAAGCACACTCTGGAGGGTTATAAAGGTGCAGGATTAAAAACATATTGGGATAAGATTTGGAAACTGTGGACGTGTAGCTTTACAGAAGAGGATATTAGCACATTAAAAAACATTGATAGGATATGGTCATTAAACCCTGATTCCCAAGGCCTCAATACCCTCATTGCTATTGCAGGGGGTGATGAGATGGCTGATCATACAAGTATTGGCTCCTTTGTGACCAAGTATCCACAGTGGTTGGCACCAGCTATATTTATTTGTCGATCTGATGTATCTCAATCAGGCGTCGATACCGCGGATCATTACCAATCAAGACAGTTCATTCATCACAGTATTCTGGAAGCAGCTGTGCGAAAAGATCTCAGTGGTATAAGAGAACAAAGTGAAGAAGGGTGGATAGGGAAAATGAAGATGGTATTGTCAAATGCCTTAATGAACTGGAAAAGCGGTGAAAAATATGAGAGTCAGACTTCATTCAATGAAATTGTATTAAAGTGTACTTTTATGCCAACGCCATCACGAAAAATCAAGAAAAAGTATGCTGATGTTGATCGTATTGTAGGCGATCCGGTTAATTTTAAGCGTGCTATTGAACAACTATGTGCTGATTATAGTGACGAAGCATCAAGCTATTGTGTGGAAGTTCAGCGAAGGTCAGATTCATCGGAGATAGAACTTGAATTGCGAATGTCGGCTCATACACTTACGTTGCTGCAAGAAAAAATTCTCTGTCTAGATGAGAAATTTACAAAGTATATGGTGTCTAGTCATGCATTGGTAGAAGAGAATATCTTGCAAAAACAGCTGGCATGTAATGATGTTAAAGAGTATGCAAGGAGTTTGAAGAGAGGTGCATTCTGGTTGGGAACTGCAGCTGAGTGTAGTGAGGCGTTTTTCAATGCTTATAAAAAAGCAGTAGCAGCAGATAAGCGTAGATTATTACAAGTCATGCCTTTACAGCTGTTAAGAGTGGGTGCCGAAACAATCAACAATACTGTCACATGTTTTGTAAACACTCTATTCAATATGTTAAAAGACCGTACATTAGACCGTCATATGATGATGGCATATTTTGAAAAATTGGTGTCATCGATGGCATGTGTAGGTTGTACAAATATCGGGTGTGACACGAAAGTCAAAGGCGCATTGGTAGGGCAGTACATCAAACACTTTTGCCTTAAGAGTTGGCAAGAGCATCAGAGTATAGCTCATTGCTGGCCCGATGAGTTTCGGGTAAAAGAGTGGAATGACATGGTGAAGGCATATGTGGAAGTAGAGCTGAGGAAACCAGGTATTTCTGAAGAGAGTAAGGCCTATTGCTGGCATCAGTATATGGCACTGGGAGGCAGGGATTTGCCATTTTCAAGAGAGTTATGGTATTCAATAAGTGATATCAGTGGTGTATATGCCAGAGAGGAACATCGGTTGTATCTTGATAAGGAGTTCATAAAATTAGTGGAAGAATGTGAAGATGATGATGCTCTAAATCGTTTACTGGAATACAGATATGAAAAATGCAGAGCAGAAATGACTGTATTTATAAAAGCAGCACTAATGAGCATAAGGATCAATGATTTTATTCTAACAAAAGCGGCAGAAAGACGTCATACTGTGTTCGCAAATCACATAGCTGTAATAGAGTGGCCAGAGCATTGGCAAAAAGATAGTCGTCTGCGTCAGGTTGTGAGAGAATATAAACACATCCCATCACTTGAAAGAAGACTCAGAGATTTACATCCTGATCAGCATCAAGATAAGGTTGTATCTGGATTGACAGAGGTTACCATGTTTAGCGAAAAAAGATCGTACGCTTTAATGAGCGAGGAGGTGCGGCAAACGATCAAGTCAACTACGGTAGAATTGAGAGGGTATATTGACCGTTTAATACCAAGGAGCAGCATGGGGATCAGAGCAGAATTGTGCTACAGGGTATGGGAAGTAGCCACGCTACTGGGTAGTGGGCAAACAGTAAGAAACCGTATTGTGCATGGTTATGTGATGCATGCATTTGATACCGGTCTTAGTCAGCCATTGCAGAGAGCAATCGATGAGATACAAGAATTCGCCGATCATGATGTGGTTCCACATAACATGGTGAGTTATGATATCGATGAATTGCCAGAGATAGATGATATGTCTCAATTTGAAGGTAAAGATAAGGGCCTACGTTTTATACTTATCTATTTGAACGAGTATTTAAAGAAGAATGACTCGACCAAAACAGAAGAAGAGGAATATATTCGTTCATTACGTAATGACTTATCTCATACCGATAACCCTGGTAAGGTTTGGGATGACGCGTTAGCTGCCAGGGGTTTTGACACAATAGCGCAGGATGTCATGGCGTTGTGGCAGCATGTGAAAGAACATGCTCATGGCTGTGCCTCAGGAGGTCGATTAAGGTGATGTGATTTGTATGAGGGTACAAACTATGTCGTTGGATAGGGTGTTTTTAAGTATTGTACTGAAGCTACAGGGTTGCAATCCGGTATGGGAGGAATAAAGTGACCGTATTCAAAAGTACATGCTGGAATTGAATATGGATCAATTACTCGATTTTGTTATTTTTAGGCTATCTCAGTTCTATTTCTTTAAAAAAGATAGTGCATGTTACCTGATAGATAAATTGAAACTCTGTGTCGAAAAATCGATTGATATACATTAAAGAAAATCGTTGTTTAATAATTAGGTTGTCTTTCACCCTATAATGTCTGTATAGATCGAGTCACAGCTGTGGGTGTGTGCCATGATTGATTATTCATCGATTGAATTGGCAAATGCTTTTGTGGCGGTGTGGTCTGAACTTTAATTTTCCAGCGACATACATTTGATTGAAAAGAATTAATACGCTCTTTAAGCTGCCGGTTTTAATAGCATACATCTATTATTAATTTGTCTGGAACATTCTCTTGACGTTGTCTAGACCCTGTGGAATGATATCCTATGTTTATTAGTATGCAGTATGAAAATCCTGGAATCATTTAGCCTAAAGAAGTTCAATACATGGGGACTTGGCGGCTGTGCAGAGAGATGTTTGCAACCAGAAAGTTTGCAAGATCTGCAAGAGTGGATCATGGAAAATCCTTGTTCGAATCTTTGCTGGCTTGGATTAGGTAGCAATATTTTATTTAAAGACGGGCTATTGCCTCTCACTATTATTCAACCACGGACTTTTATTAGGCAAGCTCGGCTCGAAGGGGGTATTTATATTGTTGAAGCAGGTGTTAATTGTGCACGTATTGCTAAAGAGATGTCACGAATAGGTTACCGAGATGCAGTTTTCTTCTGTGGAATACCTGGGACTATAGGTGGCGCACTGCGAATGAATGCAGGGGCTTTCGGTGGTGAAACTTGGAGCCATGTTTTATGGGTCGAGCTTTTAACTCCAGATGGTCAAATCAAACGTTTTGAAAAAAAAGATTTTGTTGTTTCTTACCGCCATGTTGATATGCCTGAAGGGGGTTGGTTTGTCCGGGCTGCATTAAAATTTCAAGATCAACACACATCTTCTGTGCAACACTTGATTGGCGAATGTCTTAGAAACCGTATGCGCACACAGCCTGTGGGTGAGTTGACTTGTGGTTCGGTATTTAAAAATCCAAAGAATGGTTATGCCGCTAAGTATATTGAGTCTCTTGGTCTAAAGGGTTTACAAATTGGCCATGCTAAAGTATCGGAGATGCATGCTAATTTCATGATCAATGTTGATGGGTTATGTCGTGCCCAAGATATGTATGCCCTGATTCAGGATGTCAAAAAGCGTGTCTTTCAAAGCTACGGTGTGGTACTGGAGCTGGAAGTTCATTGCATAGGTTTTGATCAAGATAGTTAACTAGATCATTAGTACAGTATTGCTTGCTTTAGTGATTGATGTATTCTCTTCGACAGATATATCGGAGAGAAAATGTTTGTATTGCCTATTTCAGAAAAGTTATGCAAAAAAGGGATGTTGACAGTTGAGTCATTTGATCGTTTTGTATATTTATCGCGAAAGTTATCCGAGATGCTGATGAGAACTCATCACGCTGATCTGGAGATGAAAGCACTAGACTTTAAAGAGTTGTTGGCAATAATGGTTCGGGTGAATGATATTAAAAGTCACTTGATGTCGTTGCAGGATCGAATGCCGTGGCTTATGGATTTAATGAAGTTGCGCTCATTTTCTGAAATATTTCACACTGCTGATACCATACTTTCAAAAAATATGCATGCTTATATTGTTAGTGGCAGTGAGCTAGGCACTCAAGAGCTCTTGGCATTGCAGCAGTGTGATTTATTGCATCAATACGCGTGGTCAATGGATATGGGTATTCCAGTACCTCAAGATGCTTTGAGTATACGAAGATTGAATCTATTAGAAAAATGGTTGTTACAAAGAATTTTGCCTCAACAAGTAATATGGAGTTACAGTCTTGCAAGTGAGCATTTGCGTACGAGTATAACGACTGCATCGTCAGAAGATGCGCTATTAATATATCAGTTTTCTTTGCATATTTTTCAATCAATGCAGCGTCGTTTAAGGCTTCTAAGGCTGCTGTTTATTTGGGATATTTTTGGTATGGGGCAGTGGGTAAAAGAATTTAGTCAGCTCGTCAACAGTGAATTAACTGAGTTAAAATTTCTATATCAAGCTATTCATTTGAATCAAGTTGAGCGTCCTAAGCTACAGGAAGTCGTGGTCGATGCTAACAAAGTCGTGGAATTGACGCACTGGCCAAAAATCTATACGAATGATCATTTTCACTTTTCTTGGGCTAGAAAACAGCTCATGAGTCTTATACCTAAAGTGATGCATACGGGAAGTCATGAATCGTCAAAATTGTGGTTATTCAAATTGATGAAATATTATCAGTTACACCAAGATTCAACGAAGTATGAGGCTGAGACAATGCATCAAGGCATGCAATGGCTTCTGAATGACAATGATCAGAAATTATTAACCTCTTGGTTAATCCAGTATGATATGTATAACATGCAGAAATGGGTTGTGCATGAGATTAGGCAGCCTTATTTTTCATCTCAATTAGCAGCTATTATTGCTCCGAAGATCAAACTGTATGTGCATATATGTCCATGGCTTGTGAGTGATTGGCAATATCTGGTTGATCATTCGCATAACCTGCATATTTTGCAAAATGAGATTATGTTTGGTTATCAGTCGTGTCGTGAAACAATGTTGCTGGAAAAATATGGGTGGGTTCAAGAACAGATCATACCTTATTGTGAAAAAGATGTGTCGGTCATTAATACTACAGACATTATTGATTTGATACGTCTTTTTGGGATATGGGCTACAAAAGAAAGCACTCAAACAAAAGGGGCTATTTTGCCTCTTAAAAAGATAACCTACGATGTGGATGTGCCAAGAGACATAATAGAAAATCCAAATTGTTCGGCTTCTTTGAGAAAGAGTTATCTTTCTGCTAAATGCAGGAGCAATTGATGGAAACAAGAAAGGGGGATTGGAGAAAAGAGTTTTTGGCTGTTTTACGCTCTTATGAGATGCAGAAAGACATTGCAGGCAAGGCTATGCATAGCCAACGCGTTATAACATTAAAAACATTAAGGGCCTATGCTGACATACATGATGACCCAACTTGTTTTGTCAGTACTGTCAGATCATATATGGAAACTCAATACAAGTTTAAAGGCTGGTGGTGGAGTCTATTTTTATTGCCTTGTCCATCTCAGTTGTATCGGATGATCCATGATGTCTTGAACTATATTGGCCAGCAAGAGGGGGTGAATGTACTAAAATTGGAGCTTGAGAATAAAAATAAAGAGATTGCTCAATTAAAGATTAACTATGATTCATCACTTTCTAAACTAAATAAAGAAGCACAACTTGTAAAAGAGAGATTAGAGAAACAGATTAAAGATGAAAGAGTGCAATTGCAAAAGCGTATCAGTGAGCAGGATAAGTCAATTGATTTGATGCGTGTGCAGTTGGATAAGCTTTTGAGTGATCAGGACAGTGGTGTTATTAATCTAATTCATACATTAGAAGATGAAGTGAAAAAACAATGGGCGCACAGGGGAAATTCACAAGAATCACACGGGGACCAGTTAGTTCGAGATGAGCAACATCAAGTAAATAGGATGTGATTATAGTCGCTTATTGATTTTACATACTCATGTGTAAAGGACTTATCAATTATAAGGACTTTCAGTATGGAAGTTATTATTGGATTTGAGTCGAGTGTGCGAATTGATGCATCCTGTGATGATCAGGCAGAGTGAGAGAGTGTTTAGTCGGATTCTTAAAGTCCTTGATCATCAGATCTTTGATGGTTGTGTGCTGCCATTTGCGGTTATTTCGTGACATCAGTTCGCGCTATTCGTATTATAGTAACAAATCCTTTTCGACATGCTATATTGTTGTATACAATCGATCATTTTGCTCAAAGAAAAGTCGATATTTGTGGCAGTTCGTAGAGCTATTAAAAAGCTGGGTTCAAACATGCTTCTACTTAAATGACTATGTGTATGGTGAGTATGGGTAGGTAAGCAGAGAGAGCCGGTGTAGTGGTCTTGGTGGATGAGGTGGGTCTGACAGTTCAAAACACAATTGACATTTGATAGAAATGGTGTAAATTAGTAGTTGAGATACTAATTTGCAGGAAAAATGGAAAGAAATCAGTTTTTATCTAAAATAGAGTTAAATCTCCAAGAAAACCCTATTGTTGCTTTGTTGGGACCAAGGCAATGCGGAAAAACAACTCTTGCGAGACAGCTGGCCAGAAAATATGCTATACCTCCCGAAAATTACTTTGATTTGGAGGATATTGAAGACTTGGCTCGCCTAGAAAGGCCAAAGCTCGCTTTATCTGTGTTATCCGGTTTGGTGGTTATTGATGAAATTCAGCGTTCACCGGAGTTGTTTCCAACATTAAGAGTTCTGGCTGATAGGGAGGATAATCCTATCAAGATTTTGATATTGGGAAGTGCCTCTCCCTTGCTGATTAAACAGTCGTCAGAAACATTAGCAGGTCGAATCAGCTATTTACAGTTAACTCCTTTTAGTATCAATGAAACAAGAGAAATAGAGAGATCATGGATGAGGGGAGGGTTCCCAAGGTCATACTTAGC
Organism: uncultured Gammaproteobacteria bacterium; assembly: GCA_964568795.1. Taxonomy (GTDB): domain Bacteria; phylum Pseudomonadota; class Gammaproteobacteria; order Comchoanobacterales; family Comchoanobacteraceae; genus CAZMRQ01. Next base: position 81,444 of record CAZMRQ010000002.1, read on the forward strand.
TCCAACAGCTGAGCAAAGTTATAGCTGGCGAAAAAACTATATATCAACATTTTTAGAAAAAGACATCCCCAGCCTTGGTTTTAATATTTCTGCGACCAAGCTATATAAGTTTTGGATGTTATTAACAGCTTATCATGGTTGTGTTGTCAATTATTCTGATTTGGCAAGAGACTTGCAAATGAACTATAAGACAGCGCAGCATTATGTCGAGATTCTTCATGAAACATTCATGATTCGGATTTTATATCCATGGCACGAGAATATTACCAAGCGTCAAGTAAAATCCCCTAAAATATATTTCAGAGATAGTGGTATATTTCACTCAATGCTTGGCGCAACCGATGATTCATTCATGCTGAGAACACCAAAGCTAGGTTCTTCTTGGGAGGGGTTTGCGTTGGAAGAACTCATCAGATTAATGACAGCAAGAGACTCTAAGTGCTATTTTTGGTCCTTAACCAGTGGTGCTGAAATTGACTTAGTTGTGATGCAGGGCGGCCAAAGATATGGGTTTGAGTTTAAATATTCTGATCATCCGAAGATCACAAAGTCAATGCGCTCTGCCATGGCTCATTTGGGTTTGAAAAGAATAGATGTCATTCATCCAGGAGACAAAAGTTTTCCATTGGATGAGGATATATTTGCAACCAGCTTAAAATCATTGATTTCTGAAAAGTATGATAGACCATGGCAGGGATAATAGTGCTTTTATAACTCAATGTGTTGACAAGATAAGGACACAAGTCTATCTGAGCAATGAGCCAAGAGAAACGCTGTGAAAAGTCTCTGAGTTACGGATATGATGAGCAGTTATGGTTATACTAGATAAAGAGCAGACTCATCCTCAAAAGTCATACGCTCGAGATAAGAAGGGCTGTAGGAGGCATCGCGCACTGCTGAGACCAGATCATCTACTGTGTCATCAAAATAACGCCGGAAGTAATGCATCCTATGATGCTCAGGCAGCTGGTGAGATTTATAGCTGAAAACAATGCTGTTAAGGGGTTTTGGACTAGCAGAGAAAACACCCATTCACACTGTTTTTACAAGGGTGAGAGAAAGGATTGGCACACAAAAGTTGGCAAAGATTTTTGGTAAAATCAGAGACCAGCTGAAGGCAAATGGATTGATGAATGAGATATTCACCTTTGTTGAGGCAAGTGTGCTGATAGCAAAAATAAATCTCTGGAAAGAAAGAGATAATATCAAAAAAAACAGATAAGCTTGGATAATGAAAATCTTAGAAAAGTGGCCCATGACAAACAAGCCAAAATAGGCTAAAGGGAAAAATAAGTATTGGTAGGGATATAAGAAACATGTGAGTGTCGATATGCGATCAGGCCTGATAAATAAAGTGGCGGCGGCCGAGCAAATGTGTTCGATATGGATGG
>CAZMRQ010000003.1:0-68385 GCA_964568795.1 uncultured Gammaproteobacteria bacterium
TATCACCAAGGAAGTTAGATCAATTTTTTATTGTCTTGACATTAGTGGCACCACAGACTGCATTCAACACTTGGTTACATGTCACCAATGGAGTACGAACATGCCTCTTAATTTTTTGTCTACTTTTACTTGACCATGACAATAACCAGACTGACAAGTTTGGATCTGAGTGATAATTCGATAGGCAACAATGGAGTCAACGGTACAGAGGCAATAGACCGAGGGCTTCAGTACTTAACCAGACTGACATGTTTGGATCTGAGTAATAATTATATAGGCAACATGGGAGCTACTACACGAACACCCTTCAATATCAATGGCTCAAAGCACTGACTGGTCAAGACACTCAAGTAATGGCAGTGAGAGATGATGATCAATCAATCTACAGCTGGCGCGGTGCTCAGATGCCACATATGAATCAGTTCACACAAGATTTCTCACCAGCAGTTAGCTACTAAAGAAATAGATTGAGCAAATGGTCAGTCTCCTATATGGTAGTAGTATTGAGGGGGGAATGATGAATATAATTGCTTATTGGTGTGAGAGATTTTTTGCCTTATGCGTCTTGATTTTTCTAATGCCATTGTTTCTTTTTATTAGCGTATTAATACGTGCAGAAAGCCCTGGTCCGGTTTTTTTTATACAGCGCCGTGTTGGTTGGCATTGTTCGAAATTTTCATTGTATAAATTTAGAACGATGAAGGCAAAGCGCTCTGAGAATGGACCATTGTTCACGCTTGCCAATGATGGCAGGTTAACAGATGTGGGGCGTATTCTTCGGCAGTATAAAATTGATGAGCTGCCACAGTTAATCAATATTGTTAAAGGGGATATGGCTTTTGTTGGCCCAAGACCGATTGTTCCTGAGTTGGCCGCTTTGCATGATCAAGATAATTTGCAAATCATGTTCAAGGTCCGCCCGGGGGTAACAGGGCCTGCTTCTTTAGAGTTTCGTCATGAAGGTCAGCAACTTGCCCAATCAGACGACCCACATGCACATTACTGTCAGCATTTGCCTGAGAAAGAAGAACTTGGCATAGCCTATATATCCCAAAAAAGTATTCTTTTTGATTTAAAGGTTATTCTCAGAACTATCTGGGCAGTGTTACGGTAATAATTGAAACAGGTTTTGTTGTCTTGGCCCCAGAATCATTTTCTGCTATGGTGTGGGTTGATGAATACTAGGTGTGTATATGGCTAAACAGAAGCGTACTGCGATAGAGCCAACGAGGGAGGCGAATTTTCCTGAATGGTACCAGCAGGTCATTAAATCAGCTGATATGGCTGAGAATAGCTCAACAAGAGGATGCATGGTTATCAAACCTTGGGGCTATGCCATATGGGAAAAAGCGCAAAGGATGCTTGATGACCGTATCAAAGATCACGGTGCTGAAAACATTTATGGCCCATTATTGATTCCACTGAGCTTTTTTAATAAAGAAGCCGAACATGTGAAAGGCTTTGCAACGGAATGTGCGGTTGTGACCCATCACCGCTTGGTCGAGGAAGACGGCCAGCTTGTTCCTGATGGCAAACTAGCTGAGCCGCTAGTTGTTCGGCCGACTTCTGAGACAGTGTTTGGGGAATTGTTCTCAAGGTGGATACAGTCCTACCGCGATTTGCCCTGTAAGCTCAACCAGTGGGCCAATGTCATGCGTTGGGAAATGCGTCCAAGAATGTTTCTACGCACAGCAGAGTTTCTTTGGCAAGAAGGCCATACTGCTCATGAAACTAAAGAAGAAGCCTCTTCCATGGCTAAGGATATGGCTTTTGCTTATGAGCAGTTCTTTCATGATGTGTTAGCGATACCAGTCGTGTTAGGAGAGAAAAGTGCTATTGAAACGTTTGCCGGTGCCCAGGTGACATATTCACTGGAGGCTTTGATGCAGGATGGCAAGGCATTACAAGCTTGCACATCACACTTTCTTGGGCAAAACTTCTCCCGTGGGTTTTCTGTGACCTATCAAACTCAACACGGGGGTATAGAGCATGTTTGGAATACCTCATGGGGGGTGTCAACTCGAATGATAGGCGGCTTAATCATGGTGCACAGTGATGATGATGGTCTGCGTTTGCCTCCTAGGATAGCACCACAACAGATCGTGATTTTGCCTATTAAGCATAAAAGTGAGCACCATGCAGCAGTAGATGGGTATGTTGCACAGTTACAGCAAGCTTTGCATGCGGACGTATTTGGTGAGCGTTGCCGTGTCCGGGTGGATGATCGGCCTATAGCCGGTGGCGAGAAAAAGTGGGACTGGATAAAGAAAGGGGTGCCAATACTTCTTGAGGTGGGTTTACGTGAGGCTGAGTCTGGAACAGTGAGTTGTGTGTTGCGTCATGATTTAGGCAAGCGTATTCAGCTTGGCCTGAAAGGCATTGCCGCCACTTGCTTTGATTATTTACACGTCATTCAAAATCATTATTTACAACAGGCTTTGGCGTACCGACATGACATGACTGAAGTGGTCACTGATCAACACAGATGGGATCGCATCAAGAAGAAAAAGTCACGTGGTTTTTTCTTAGTTCCTTGGGCTGGGGATGATCCGGATGAGAGAGCTCTCCAGGTTGCTCAAATGAGCATCAGAGTTATATTGAGTCCTCAGGACGCATTCTATCAGGAATACGCGTGTTATAGAGCAGAATGCATTGTTACGGGCAAAATGACTGAGAAGTGGGCTTTAGTCGCCCAGGCATACTAGATATATTGACGCTATTGATGATTCCGGGTATGATCTGCATGAAAATTAGGTTTTGTTATGGCCATTGTGTTGTTCCTTGTGTTGATTGTGCTGACAGGTTGTCAGTCAACTCCTCAGTTGGCCATTCAAGAGCCTGTCATCGAAGGAATTGCCAGCTGGCAAGAATGCATTGATCACAAGGACTCCCCTCAGGGAAAAGCTGAATTTCAGCGTAAGCTTCCGACCGTTGTCAATGAAGCGAATAAAGGCTGGTTAGCTCCTTATGTAGAGCAGATGGCAATATCTCCTTTGAGTCATTTAGTGCAATTTCAGTTGGCTGTGCAAGAAAAGAATGCTTTCAAAGCTCAAAAGTACTTGGCAAAAATTTACCCACACGAATTAGATGAATCCTGGCTGATGTCCTATAATCAATCCTTAGGAAAGTTCTGGCGATTACAGAGACAGCCTGTGCGAGAGTTGCATGTGTTGCAAAGTCATGGGGCCTCTAAATCTGATATGATCAAAGCTATGCGGCAATACCCACCCCAAGTGTTACAAAAGTATGTGGGCCAGGACAACAGTGGCATAATAAAAGCAGCCATATGGCTTCAGGACCCTTGGCGTAAAGAAAAATTTCATGCCTCTTTCAACCAGATTGCTGAGCTATTGAAACAAAAAAGAGTGAACGCAGCAGATCTGTCCAATAACCACTACGGCCTTATCCTCCCATTATCTGGAGAGAATGCATCAATGGGGCAAGCGATCAAAGATGGATTTGTAAGTGCATTTTATGAGTTTAGTGATGCAAAGAGTCGATTAAGCTTTTATGACATAACAAGTGAGGGCATAGAAGCCATTGTCAAGAAAGGAACTCAGAGTGGCGTAACGCACTGGGTGGGCCCACTGGAACATCCTCAAGTGAACCAGCTGGCATCATTGAAAGAGTCCAGCCAATCTGTTTTAGCCTTTAATGAATCTGTGCCACAAGGCGTCAAGTCGTTATCTTTGTCTACACACATCGAAGCCAGGCTTGCAGCTGAACATGCTCTGCAACAAGGCTATAGGCAAGCTTTAATGGTATCAGGAGATACTTCGTGGCATCAAGCGCTGGGAGAGGCATTTGCTGAGCATTTTCAAAGATTGGGTGGGAAAGTAGTCGAGTCTGCCACATTTAAAGGGGATGTTATGAAGCAGTTGTCTCAGGCTGTACAACTGCAGTCGACTCTATCAGTACAGCATCAAAAAGAGGATGTTGTGGTGCAGCCATCTGTTCGTCAAGATATAGATATGGTGTTTTTAGCGCTGAATAGTGAAGAGGCCGCACAAGTGAAGCCAATGCTTCGGTATTTGTATGCAGGGCATTGGCCAGTTTACGCTTCATCGGCAGTCCTATCAGCAAGAGAAAATAAAGCCCATTACGCTGATTTAGAGGGAGTGCAATTGTTTGACTGGCCGTGGATACATCAGTCTAACAAGCAGGCAGAGACAAAGCTTCAAAGTATGCGGCATCAGCTGAGTAAGCAGCACCCTCAATTTGATGAGAGCAGCCGTTTGTATGCTATGGGCATTGATGCTTTTTTGTTGTGTCACTTCACTGCAATAAAAGATTTCCCATTCAGCTTTGATGGAGCTTCTGGATCACTTCAGGTACGCCAGGGTGCTGTAGAGAGATCATTGCTTCATGCTGTTATTAGGCGTGAGGGTCTTCAATATGTATCTTAAGATTTTGGCTTTGTTCTTTCTAGTGGGCTGTCAGCATACTACTCAACCAACAGTGCCGCTGATAACGCAAGAAACCAGTGACCCATGTGCACAGATTGCTCAACACCATCTTGATGATGTCCAATGCCTGTCTCGCAATGATTCCTGGTATGTTTATGGTTCTGTTAAGAAAGAGTCCCAGCAGGGAATCATAAAGCGTTTGGCACAGCACTACCCCATTAAGGCACATATTGTTACAAGAGAGCAAATGAGCCCGTCAGCGTGGCAAAGAGATGCTGCGTTTGCTAAATCATTGCAAGAAAGGGCTAAGCGCGTAGTGGGTCGTGATGTAGGCATCAAAGTGGTGCATGATAAAGTTTTTTACCATTATGCGGGCATAAAGACAAGAGAGCTTGCTCTGCACAAATCTTTTGTGGCTATGTCGATGAAAAAAAGATATATTAATATATTAGCGTTGGAATACTAAATATGGATCTCATGCAAAAAATAGTTATCTTTGCTGTCCCAGTCTTGTTTGCAGTCACTATGCATGAAATAGCCCATGGGTACATGGCTAAGTGGTTGGGAGATAGGACTGCTTCGATTTTGGGTCGTCTAAGCTTGAACCCTATTAAACACATTGATCCAATGGGTACTGTTATTGTCCCGATTTTACTGGTGATGGCGGGTGGTTTTGTATTTGGCTGGGCCAAGCCAGTTCCGGTCAGTAGCCGCAATTTGAAAAAGCCTCTTCGTGACATGGCTATTATAGGTTTGGTTGGACCGCTATCTAATGTCATTATGGCTATTATTTGGGGTGTTTTGAGCAAGGTGAATGTTCTTATCGCCCATAAGTATCATCCCGAATGGACACAAGGGTTTCATATGATGTGTATGGTCGGTATTCAGATTAACTTTGTATTGGCTTGGTTGAATATTCTTCCCCTGCCACCGTTGGATGGAGGGCATGTGCTATTGGCTCTAGTGCCAAGACGATTAGCCTATTACATTGAGAAAATAGAGCCAATAGGCATGTGGATACTGCTTGTTTTAATGTTTATGGGTATTTTGCCACTTTTACTACAGCAGCCAGTTGACTGGAGCTCGTATTATTTGATGAAAAAACTTGCAACATATAAATGGCTTAAACCATGAAATTGCCGCAGGACGGACTTGAACCCCCAACCTACTGATTACAAATCAGTTGCACTACCAATTGTGCTACTGCGGCAATGAGCCCATTTTGCTGAAATTTTCAGTTCATGTCAATATCTGACGGAAAAATTTATGAGTCAATCTGATAAAACAGTGTATGTAGTAGCCACGCCTATGGGAAATCTCAGTGATTTGACTGAACGTGCTCGAGAGGTATTAGCTCAGGTTGATATTATTTGTGCAGAGCACCCACAGCATACAAAAAAGTTGATGCAAACATGTGGCATAGTCTCTGATGCCAAGTTTAAGTCGTGCCACCAGCATAATGAGAAAGCTGTTTGTCAATGGCTTGAGCGAGGCACGTGGGGTTCAGTAGCGTTGGTTAGTGACGCTGGGACTCCAAATATTCATGATCCAGGTCAGCTACTCATAGAGAGAGCTTGGATCAATGGCTGGCGTTTAGTGCCTGTGCCAGGGCCTAGTGCATTGACTTGTGCGCTATCTATCTGTGATGTTCCCACGCATCCATCATTGTTTGTTGGTTTTCTGCCAAGTCAATCTGCGGATAGGAAATCAGTATTACGTGGGTTGCAGCATGAGAAAATGTTGTTGGTTTTTTATGAGTCACCTCACCGTTTACAGAAGAGCCTCACTGATATGCAGAATGTTTTAGGTGATCGGATGCTTTGGCTTTGTCGGGAATTAACAAAAAAGTATGAGCAAATTGTGAGAGCTTCTTTGGCAGAGATTATTGAGCGAATTGATAAGGACATACCTCAGAAAGGAGAGTTTGTGCTGTTAGTCTCTGGCGCTGCAGATATCAAGAGAGATGACTCATGGCAGCAAGTGGCCCAAGATTTAGCACAGCATATGCCGCAAAGAGAAGTCATTGCATTCATGCAGAGGCACTTTAATTGTCGAAAAAATGAAGTCTACAATTTTCTTTTAAATAATGAGTTATAGGTTCTTGCATAATTACATTATAATAAGTATACTTTATATTCTTGTGCCGTGTTCGATGCTGTTGTATCTGATTGCCTTTTTGGGTATGCGCCAGTTGGTTTTGTATTCTGAGTCTGACTTTAGGTAATGAGGTACTGGAGATAGTCGAGACTATGTGTTAGTATGTGGTTAGAAGTCAGTCTTGCAGTCGCTGATTTATCAGAGGAAAGTCCGGGCTCCAAGAGCAAGGTGCCAGGTAACACCTGGACAGTGTGAACTGATGGCCAGTGCCACAGAAAATATACCGCCTTATTTAGGTAAGGGTGAAAAGGTGTGGTAAGAGCACACCGCATGGTTGGCAACAATCATGGCAAGGTAAACCCCACCTGGAGCAAGACCAAGTAGGACCGTATACGCTGCTCGCGTTGGTTCGGGTTGGTTGCTTGAGCACAATGGCGACATTGTGCCTAGATAGATGACTGCACACGACAGAACCCGGCTTATAGGCTGACTTTCACTTAAGGAAGATGATTTGGAAAATGCGTTTTTACATTCAATGTTTTTAATCTTTGTTGGAGCAGCACTGCTGGCGACGCTTGCCCTGTGGACACGGCAAAGCCTTATGGTTTCTTATATGTTTCTGGGGGTTATTATCGGTCCTTTAGGTGTCGGTTGGGTTGCTGATGCTGCTGTGATTCAGGAAATTGGCGATATCGGCATTTTGTTTCTCCTTTTTCTACTAGGACTTCATCTTGATCCCCGTAATCTGCTGGATTCACTAAAAAAGAGCTTAGTTGTGGGGTTTGTTAGTTCACTGGTTTTCTTTGCCTCCGGTGTTGTGTTTGCACGATTGTTTGGTTTTGCATGGTTTGACTCACTCATTATTGGTATGGCGATGGTCTTTTCGAGTACCATTATTTCATTGAAGTTAATGCCTTCAAATACGTTGCACTCCAAAGACATGGGTGAAATGTTGATCAGTGTGTTATTGATTCAGGATTTAATCGCTATATTTGTTCTGCTCATACTTCAAGGGTTGGGTCGTGAATCACTTAGTTGGATGGATATTAATCTCATTGCGGTAACCATCCCTGGGTTTTTATTATTCTCCTTCTTGGCTGAGCGCTATTTGGTGCAGCCTTTGGTGTCACGGTTTGGTGCTATGCGTGAGTATCTTTTCTTGATTGCTATTGCCTGGTGCGTGGGGATGTCAGAGTTAGCAGCGAGTCTAAATTTAACCGATGAGGTTGGTGCGTTTATAGCCGGAATAGCCATTGCTGCTGATAGTGGTTTTTCTATCTATCTGGCCGAAGCGATGAAACCAGTGCGGGATTTCTTTTTGGTGCTCTTTTTCTTCTCTGTTGGGGCTAGTTTTAGCTTGCCCTCCATCGAGTTGATTTGGCTTCCTTGCTTGGTGATCTCAGCATGCATGTTGTTTCTTAAGCCATGGGTCTTTAGTTTCTTGAGTCGAACTGTCAGTGGTGCACGCCAAAAGGCTATGGAATTAGGCTGTCGATTGGGGCAAATTAGTGAGTTTTCTTTGCTTATTGCGTACGTGGCCATGAATTATCAGCTTATTTCATTGCGCGCATCAGCACTCATTCAAGGGGTGGCTATGCTCACATTTGTGTTCTCATCTTTCTGGGTAGTGCGCCGGTATGAAACACCAATTGGTGAGATTCGTTCGTAACCGCTGACTTAGATAATCAAGGGATGTTTTGTTTGCCTGATTAGACTCAAGATAATGCTATCTAGACATATCACTGAACTCCATGCATAATGCTTGTAATCATGACGGAGCACACAATCGAGCATGGATGATTATAGGGTAATATTACAGAGCGAAAAGCAGGAGTGGCAAGATGCGCTTGCTGACTTTTCCCGTCGTCATGGGTCTGATCAATCTCAACTATTGCTGAAGCAACTCCTGTCTTCCTGGTCTCAGAAAGAACAACACAACTTGCGCAGTTGTGTGACTTATTATCAGAATACTTCTTTGCCCAATCTCCCATTTGGTGTCAGCCGCTCATCCATTGCCGAGCAACTCGCTGGTTGGATAAGCTGGAACACGGTGTGTATGGTTGCCAAGGCCAATAGGCAAGAGAGCGCCCTTGGAGGCCATTTCGCGACATACCAGTCAGTTAAAGATTTGTATGAAGTGGGTTTTGATTATTTTTTTCGTGGAGACAGTGATACGCAACTGGGTGATTTAATTTACTATCAAGGCCACAGTATTACAGGGGTGTATGCGCGCTCTTTTCTCGAGGGACGTTTCCAAGAAAGCCAATTAGAAAACTACCGACGAGAGACACAAGGACAAGGGCTCAGTTCGTATCCGCACCCTTGGTTGATGCCAGGTTATTGGCAATTTCCAACAGTCTCTATGGGTCTGGGTCCTGCTATGGCCATTCATCAAGCACGGTTGCTGTCGTATTTAGAGTCACGTCGTTTGCTGCCAAAAAGTGACAGACGTGTGTGGGCTTTCAGTGGTGATGGAGAAATGCTGGAACCAGAATCAACAGGATTACTGCGAACTGCAGCAAGAGACCAGTTAAATAGACTTGTCTTTGTGGTCAGTTGCAATTTACTGGAGTTAGATGGGTTGGTTTGCCCTAATAATCAAGTTATTACTGAGCTAGAGGGTGTTTTTATTGGTGCTGGTTGGCGCGTCATTAAAATTATCTGGAATAGCCATTGGGAAGCGCTTTTCATTAAGGAGCAAACAGGGCAATTGCAACAATTGATGACCGAGTTGGTGGATGGTGAATTACAGAACATTACTATTAAAGGAGTGGCTTACCTTCAACAGCTAATCAAAGACAGATGCCCTGAATTAGAAGAATGGGTTGATGCACAGCCAGAGAATGTATGGGAGTCTCTTGGGAGTGCAGGCCATGACTGGGTCAAAATACATCAAGCATACTTAGCTGCAGCCCATGAGACAGATCGTCCAGTGTGCATTTTAGCAAAGACCGTCAAAGGGTGTGGATTAGGAGCAGGCATTGAGTCTGTGAATAGTGTTCATAGTAAGAAGGCACTGAATCCTGATGAGTTAGTACGTTTGGGCCGGCAATGGCAAGTTCCTTTAACAGATGAAAAGATGAAACAAGCATGTTTCTATCACCCGGGGTTAGATCATCCCAGCATAGCGTATATGCGTGATAAACGTGCTAAACTTGGCGGCTCTATCCCAGCACGTGATTCAAGTTGCAAGTCCTTGCCAGTTTGTTCAATGGCAGTATTTTCTTTATTGCTTAATAAGAGCCAACGCCCTATGTCAACGACAAAAGCGGTGGTTAGGTGCCTTGGCTCTTTGCTCAGGCAGCCTGATTTTCGCGAGTTGATCGTTCCCATCGTACCAGATGAGGCCAGAACTTTTGGTATGGAAGGTCTTTTTAAGCAGATTGGTATTTATGCACCTGGCGGTCAACAATATACGCCACATGATATTGATAATATAGCTGGCTATCGTGAGGCCACAGATGGTCAATTTATCCAAGAAGGTTTATGTGAGGCAGGGGGTATTGCCACATGGATTGCGGCTGCAACAGCCTATGCCCATCATAAGGTTCCGCTGATCCCTTTTTATGTTTTTTATTCCATGTTTGGTTTTCAACGCATTGGCGATTTTATCTGGGCTGCTGCAGACAGTCGGGCACGCGGATTTCTCATAGGTGCAACATCCGGGCGGACAACCCTTGAGGGTGAAGGTTTACAGCATAACGATGGACACAGTCATGTTTTATCAAGTGTTGTGCCACGTTGTGTTTCGTATGATCCTTGCTTTGCGTATGAGTGTGCCGTGATTATACAGCATGGTCTTAAACGCATGTATACAGATCAAGAGGATGTTTTCTATTATATGACCGTGATGAATGAAAGTTATGAGCATCCTGCAATACTTGAGGGCGCAGAACAAGGCATTATAAAAGGCATGTATAGTTTGGATGAGCAACAAGATCCTGACATTCATTTTCTAGCCTCAGGTGCAATACTGCGAGAGTCGATGAAAGCTGCAGCATGGATGAAGGCCAAAGGCATTCGCGTCAAATTATGGAGCGTCACAAGCTTTACTGAGCTAAGAAGAGAAGGGCTAAAGTGTGAGCGTGATCGTCTTATAAGAAAGCAGAATGAAAAAAGTTGGACAAGTGATTGCCTACAAGATGGCAAGCCCGTTGTGGCAGCCTCAGATTATATGCGTAGTGTGGCAGATCAAATAAGGTTTTTAGTCCCAGGAGATTATGCGGTGTGTGGTACAGATGGCTTTGGTCGCAGTGATTCGCGTGAGCGGATGCGTGATTATTTTGAAGTATCAAGCAATTATATATGTTGGGTGGCTATTGATTCATTACTTCGTACCGGTATAATCAAGCACAAGAAAGCTGCCATGTGGCAGTCAGAGTGTGCTATTGATGTCAATAAGCCTAATCCAGCGGAGTATGCTTGATGGATAGAAATAAACAAACGAAAAATATCTGTGTTCCTGATATTGCAGGGACAATATCTGTCGCTGAGATATTGATCAAGACAAGTGAACATGTGAGCAAAGATCAGCCATTGGCGGTGTTGGAGTCAGATAAGGCTGCTTTGGAATTGACGGCTTCTTGTCCTGGGCAGATCACAGCAATTCACGTTAGCCAGGGAGAAGAGGTGACTGCGGGTCAACAGTTTTGTGAGATACTGCTGACTGATCAGTCAGAGAAAGCAAAAGAGCTTCAATGCACTTTTCCTGACTTAGGCTCTCAGACTTCTCAGGTGGTAGAAGTGCATAAGTCTCCGGGGGACCACGTGGATAAAAATGAAGCTATTTGCACGTGTGAAAGTGAAAAGGCAGTGATGGAAGTGCCGGCCCCTCAAGCAGGAAAGCTGATCGAGGTATTTATTCAAGTAGGTGACCAAGCAACGGCGGGTCAGCCAATGTGTTCCATAGAAAGCGATCAGGTCACAGAGTCTCCTGCTAAAAAAATACCGCAGAAAGCTGTGGATCAGTCCATTGCTAAAGAAATGCCGCAGAAAGCTGTGGATCAGTCAATTGATTTAGGAAAACAGAAGCGATACAAACAAGTGGCTGCAGGACCAGCTGTTCGGCATTTGGCTACCGAGTTCGGCATTGATTTAAACGAAGTGGCTGGGAGCGGGTATAAAGGGCGTATTACCTCTACGGATCTGAAGTCATACAACCGGCAAAGGCTCTCTTCAACGACAGCCAAGCTATCACCTCCAAGCATTGATTTTAGTCGTTGGGGCGCTGTACGTCATGAAAAGCTTCACCGTATAAGGCGTGCTTCTGCTGAGCATTTGACTATGTGTGCCACTATTCCACAAGTGACTCAGTTTTTTGAATGTGATTTGACAGTTCTTGAAGCCTTCAGAAAAGAGTGCAAAAAAGAAATCAAACAGATCAGGGTCACACCGTTAATATTTTTTATAAAAGCCCTTTCGGCAGTATGTCAGAAGTACCCACGATTTAATGCCAGTTTATCTGCAGATGGACACGAATTAATTTTAAAAGAATATTTTAATGTGGGTATAGCTATTGATACGCCTGATGGTTTGGTGGTCGGCGTTATTCATAATATAGCTGAATTGAGCTTATGGCAGTTGGCTGACCATATTCAGAACTTAAGTCATCAGGCTCGCGAGAAAGGTTTGACTCCGCAGCAAATGCAAGGGGGATGTATGACTCTCTCATCATTAGGGGGAATTGGAGGGCAGTACTTTACCCCCATAGTCAATGTTCCGGAGGTAGCTATATTAGGGATAGGCAAAGCAGAACATAAACCAGTTTTACAAGAGGGGCAATGGGTGCCACGGTATATGGTGCCTATGGCATTGAGTTATGATCACAGGGTCATTGATGGAGCAGATGCAGCACGCTTTGTGGTAGCAATGACAGAAGAAATAAACAGTATGAGTGCCAGTTGCACATTGGCAAGTTTTAAGGAGGGGAAAAATGGTTGAACAAGTAAAGACAGATTTAGTCGTTATTGGCAGTGGTCCTGGGGGTATGGCATGTGCCTACCGTGCAGCTGATTTAGGGATGAAAGTGACGATGGTTGAGCAAAGTGATGCATTGGGAGGGATCTGCTTGAATGTCGGTTGTATCCCATCAAAAGCTTTATTACACACAGCTCAGTGTATCAATGATATGAAAAAACTAGCGGATAAGGGTGTGGTGGTTGATCAGCCCAAAATTGATGCAAGTAAACTGCATCAATGGGTCAAAGATGAAGTGATACATCGTTTAAACAAAGGTGTTGAATTCCTTGCCAAAAAACGCCAGGTTCAGGTAGTGCGTGGTCATGCCACATTTCTCGATAATAAAACTTTGAAAGTGGCTGGGGATAAGCAAGAATACCAGGTATTGTTTGATAAAGCTGTGATAGCAGTCGGTTCTCGCCCAGTAACACTCGATTCACTGCCACGAGATGAGCGCATATTCGATTCCACTGGGGCTTTAGAGCTTAACCGCATTAGTGGTCGCATGCTTGTGCTTGGTGGAGGCATCATTGGTTGTGAAATGGCTAATGTGTATCAAGCGTTGGGGGTTGAAGTAACCATTTGTGAAATGATGGACACGATTATGTTGGGCGTGGATAAAGACTGTGTCAAAGCATGCCGTCAAATCTTTACTTCGCGTGGCATCCGCATATTGGAAGCCACAAAAGTCAGTCAAGTGAAAGCATCTAAAAAGGGTCTTAGCGTTGTGTTAGAGTCTAAGAAAGGCAAAGAGACAGAAGAGTTTGATCAGATAATGGTGAGTATTGGAAGACGCCCAAATGGAGACCTGATTGGTGCAGAGCATGCTGGGATTGTATTAAGTGAAAAAGGTGCAGTTCAAGTCAATCAGCAATTGCAAACGTCACAACCACATATCTATGCCATTGGTGATGTGACCGGGAAAAATCTGGCACATGAGGCTACTGCTATGGGTCATGTATGTGCTGAAATCATGGTCGGCAAGAGAAAAAGTTATGCTCAGCCGGTTATTCCATCTGTTGCCTACACAGATCCGGAAGTTGCGTGGGCCGGGGTGACAGAGGCTCAAGCTAAAGAGGCAAATATTCCATATAAGGTGGCCTTTTTCCCTTGGCAAGCCAGTGGTCGTTCGTTAAGCCAAGGCCGCTCTGAAGGGTTGACAAAACTGTTAGTCCACTCTCAGCACCAGACAATCATTGGTGCAGCTATAGTAGGGCCCCATGCTGGGGAGCTAATTGGTGAGTGTGTGTTGGCTATGGAAATGGGCTGTGACATTGAAGATTTGGCGTTAACAGTTCACCCTCATCCTACTTTCTCTGAGTCGATAGCATTGGCTGCAGAGAACTATTTAGGCACTATTACAGATCTGTGATATCAAGACAGAGTATCATGCTGTGCTTGCTGAGTGCTTTGACACTGCCGTTTTGATGTGTTTTTAGGCAATCGATACTGCTGTATTCAAATTCAGAGTATTTGAGCTGTCAGTTTTTCCAATACAATCATGTACTCAATTTTCTTGGTGTATTTAATTAATGAGTCCATGGATTTTCGTTGACAAAAAGACATTATGAAATAATAATATAAAAAAACTATGGAGAAAAAATGAAAGTATTTACATTTGCACTTTTAATATCGGGGTCAGTATTGGCTAAAGAAAGCTCACCATTGTTTTTTGGAGGATTTGTCTCTCAGCAAGGAGGAGGGATAGGTGACTTAGTGACACATTTCCAGGATGGCAAGTACAACCGGTTCTTATCCTTGTCTATTGGAGGTCGATCTCAGCTTACTCGCTTTTTGTCTATCGGGTTTGAAAGTTATTTTCAGGCAAAATATTATGAAAGAGACCAAGAGCAGTGGGGATGGTCTTATCCACACCGGATCATGTTTGATTTTAAGCCTACATGGCATATGTCAGAAGCGATGCATTTTTATGGCATTATTGGCTACAGTCCTGTGCAAGGAGGCAGCGAGAGTCACAGTCATATAGATGGATTGCGTTTAGGATTTGGGGCGGAGGCATTTCTATCTGATCGGTTTAGCCTGCTTTTTCAGTATACACAGACACACCGTCCAGATTATGATGATGCGGATCAGAGTCAGTATCAACCAACATTGGCTATCGGCACTCATATTCATTTCTGATCAATCGGCGTAGGCTGATTAATTATGAGAATTTGATTAACTGAATATTAATAGATTATGAATGCGAAGGCAATGAGTTGTGTATTCATAGGATGATTGACATTATAGGATCAACAGAATAAATAAGGAAAACACATGAAAAAGTTCATTATCCCAGTAGCGAGTGTGATTTTTTGCACAGCAGCTAGTGCACTGAGTATTGATTTGGCTCCCAGTGTGAATGAAAGTACAGTAACACTCACAGATTCAGATTTTAGTAAATACTCAAGTTTGACTCATGATGTCAATTCGTTTGCATTACAAATTGGTCTTTCAGAGCAGTTGTCTTTGCATAAACATTTTGCTATCGGTGCACGTGCATGGGCTGGCAAAGGATTTCATAAAGAGACTCTATATGCTTCAGGTGATGATCATGTCACATTGGACATGGGGTACCGAGTTGGTGCGGGAATAGCTCCTACTTTCAAGATGACAAAAGATTTTTCAGTAAATTTGATGGGTGGTTATGCTCTGAATCAGTTGAAAATAAATGATGATGATAGAGTCAATGCTCTAGATGCTAAGCTGCATGGCTTTGTTTATGGTGTTGGTATGACTGCTAAGATCAATTCGCAGTTTGATGCATCAATTAATTATGAAGCATTTGCACCAAAGTCAACTCATATTGCCTCATCAGTTGATACAGTTTCTCTAAAAGCGAAACAGCTAAGTTTGGCTATACGTTACAAGATCGCATAAGTGACATAAAAGGGCTTTAATGGCCCTTTTTCCATCCCTATATGTGTAGGTCTTTTATTCCATAAGGATTGTGTTATGATGTCCGGACTATGGAGACATTATGACAAAGAAGACAATACACATTGTTCCTTCATGCGGTAAGTTATCAGCTTGTGTAGCGATTCTTGCCGCTGAGTCGGGATATGATGTTCGTTGTTATGATACGCAACCGCAAAACCCCATGTTGGCTCAATTGCAGCAAAGTGGACTGCATTGTCACACACATATGCCGCTTGCTAAAGATATACGCAATGATGTGGTTTTAGTAGGCAATAGTTTGTCTCGCTCACATCCTTGGGTCAGCTCTTGTATGGCTGAAGGAGTGAGACTGCATAGCATGCCTCAGTGGTTGTATGAAAATATACTTTCTCATCGACGAGTCATCGCTGTGTCTGGAACGCACGGAAAAACAACCACAACCTCTCTTATTGCGTATTTGATGAAGCGCGCTGGCCATGATGTGGGTTATTTAGTTGGTGGGCAGTGTCTTTCATTAGGTGTGTCTGCACAACTAGGCACAAGCGCTTATTTTGTGATTGAGGCGGATGAATACGATACAGCATTTTTTGACAAACGAGCCAAGTTCTTTTGGTATTGGCCTTATGTGGCTTTGGTGAACAACCTGGAACTTGATCATGCGGATATTTATCCAGATCTCAAACACTTGCACACGGCTTTTAGGCAATGGTTGCAGTGTGTTCCACCACAAGGCTCTATTTGCTTACCAGCTAGTCTGAATCATTTAACAGGGCTATGTTCTGACACCCAGGTTCGTCATTTTGAAAATGAAGGGATTCAAGCTAATGAAGATGGCTATCAGTCATTTCGTTTTGATCAACAGGGTGATAGAAGTGTGAGTTGGCAGTTATTGGGCATTATTAATGCTAAGAACATGGTGGCTGCTTGTTCTGTCTTAGATGCATTGGGGTTAAATATAGATGAGGCATGCCAGCATGCAAAAGATTTTTCTGGTGTGGATAGGAGAATGAGCCTCGTTCATCAAGGTGATTATGCACTCTATGATGATTTTGCTCATCATCCTACATCTCTGAAGGCATTGTGTGAGTTGCCGTATCAAGGAAAGCTGCATTTAATTATATATCCAGAAAACATGTATATGAAAACGGATAGGGGCATTCAAGCGGTAGCGGAGCTAATAGGTCAGACAAAACACAGCATTTATTTTTTGCACAATCCCCAAGCCAAATACAAAACATCGGAAGTTCAAGAATTACTTGGTTCTCATTTTTTCCTGAATGATGAGAGTCTGTTGGACAGTCTAACTAATCTCTTGTCAAAGGGGGACAGCATCGTGACTGCATCAGCAAAATACTTAGTTGATTTACATCAAAAGCTTGTGGATAGTCCGTGCAGAGAGAGCTTGGATTGAGGGGTTTACTAAGGATGCAGACCCAAGTGCGGCAGTGACCTTGGATTTGTTGAGAGCCTGCATCATACTTCGGATGTGAAGACATCGGGTTGTCTGGGTCTCACAGAGATCAAAGGATGGCGTCACTTTGACCATACTGCCAAGAAAATGAAATCTTATGAGATGGCTATGGGAGTAGCCATACTTGAGATACGGTAGAGTATATTGGCTGATCTGCGATGCATGTGATCCTGACGGGTGCCATCAATCACTTATGTGGACGTTTCAGTGTCTGTATCATTCCACA
Source organism: uncultured Gammaproteobacteria bacterium (assembly GCA_964568795.1). Lineage (GTDB taxonomy): Bacteria > Pseudomonadota > Gammaproteobacteria > Comchoanobacterales > Comchoanobacteraceae > CAZMRQ01. The sequence goes on from CAZMRQ010000003.1 coordinate 17,057, forward strand.
ATGTGTCCAAGTCCTGCCAACTGAGAATTGTTGTGCTGCCCCGTGCACTTTTCTCACCATTGTACACCAGGTAGCTGTGATGAGTCATTTGAGATACTTTGTCAAAATACTTTATATTGTTAAAGTAGTTCCTACTGATCGTTTTACCTGATTTTATTTCTATCGGAGAACAGCGTTGGTTATTTTCAACAAGTAAGTCTATCTCATGTCCCATTTTATCTCGCCAAAAGTAGCAATTTAGCTGAGTGCCGCGGTTGTATTGTTTTTTCAAGTACTCAAGCAATATGAAGTTTTCAAACAAAGCACCTCTTGCAAAATGGGTGTCTAACTGCACACAAGAATCAATGCCCAATAGACTACACAAAAGTCCTGTATCATAAAAATATAATTTAGGTGATTTGGACAATCGTTTGTTAAAATTCTGATAATAAGGTTTCAACAGATAGACAACAAAGCTCATCTCCAGTAATGACAGCCATTTTCTAGCAGTGACATGAGAGATGCCGCAATCATTTGCCAAAGATGTCAGGTTTAACAATTGACCAACGCGGCCTGCGCATAATTTTAGAAATTTTTGAAATAAGCTTAAGTCCGATATGTTAATCAGCTGCCGAATATCTTTTTCAATATATGTTTGAATATAGCTTGGGTAAAAATCTCTTGGTTTAATGTCATACTGATGTAGCCTGGGATAAAATCCCCCAAATAGGAGATCATTGACCTCAGTAAATGCTTCTTTCTGTTTTAACTCAGTATACGAGAGAGGCAGTAATATATTGACAAGAACTCTGCCAGCAAGGCTTTGGGAAATTTTCTCTGACAGCAAAATCTGATGAGATCCTGTAATCACATACATGCCTGCCTTATCCGCTTTATCCACATATACTTGCAAATAAGAGAGCAATTCTGGGATGTGTTGTATTTCATCAATGATCAAGCCTTCTGGATTCTTTTCTAGAAAATCTTTTGGGTCATCTTTGACATATTCTCTGACAGATAAGTCCTCAAGATTGGCATAGTTTAAATGAGGGAAAGTTTTCTTAGCCAATGTTGTTTTTCCAGATTGCCTGGGTCCTAAAATAGCTAATACTGGAAATTTACTGAAAGCGGCCTTTAACCGATGTTCCATCTTTCTTGGCCACATACGCGTTCCTTATGATTGCTGTTTATGGACATATTGTAACACAGGGTTTCAATTTGTCCAGTATTGCATAAGAGTGAGTCCTCACTTAATGTTCATGATGATTCGAGTGATGTCTCCTTTAACATTGCAGAAAACTTTAGTCTACTCAATATAATTAACTGATATATACGGAATAAAAGGCGGAGATCACATAAGACATCACTTAGGTCATGCCGTGGGAATGATGACGGAAGGTATGGGTAGAGTATCTGCTGCAGGTAAGAAAGAGCTTTGCGGGAACCCGAAGGACCAAGCCTGTGATAACACTGTGGATGGATGATATGTTTGTAAGAAGGTCTAATGGTACCAAGAAGGAAGCACTGAACGATTCTGTCATGGTAATGTGTGAATTCAGAGATGCGTCCTTTATAGATAATGTGTTCGGAAGCCAGCGGGTAGTAGTTGCCAGAGCAAAGTTGCTTAGCCAAAGAATTGATTATCTGATGCAGAGAACGCAGAAAGAGAAGAAGGGTGTGGCCCTCATGCAAAGACATCGGTGTTTTTGCAGACACGTGCAGAATGGATTATCGGATAACTTGGGATTAGTATGCAGTATACCCTAAGCAGTCAGTGTAGTCTGCGTGTGCGTGTGCTCGTCACCTGGTATAGGAGTAGATGGTTGATGATGCTGTTTACAACATGTGTTACGACATTCGCTAGAAGCATGTGGTCTTGGAACAGTAGGTTTGTTTGGAGTGAGGTGAAATAGTAGGGACATCTGCTCCTTAATAAACGACAGTAATCCCCTGAATGCCTCCTTAACTTTAAGCCATGAAAACATGTATGAAGTATCCATACTAAACATTGCAGCCAAAACAAGCATGGTTATACAAAAGAATGAGGAGCATGGTGCCACTATACTTGCAGTTATACCAGGAATAAAGCCATTGACGCCTAAGAGCATTAATGAGTGATATAAGAATGCAGTTGCTATAAAGACAGAATATACCTGATATGTACGCTGCAGTCCTTTAAATATCTCAATCAAAGATTTCAGGTCTTCTCGGACAATGCCAAAATGAGAGGCTTCCAGTACTTCATGATCAAAGTTGTTCGTTTTAAGAGGAGAAATCGCCACTGCTACATCGGCACACCTTAAGGCACCTACATCGTTGATGCCATCACCAACCATCGCCACATTGTATCGGTTTATCTTAAAAAATTTACAAACTTTATCTCTAAAGCTCGCAACACCACGTTCAGGGGGAGTTAGACTGCCATAACGTTGTAGTTTTCTAATTTCGCTTGCTTTATCTTGTGGATTACCTAGCTTGCCTTGCGAGTAGTTTTCTGAAAAAATAATATGATCAGCCGGTACCAAATTATCAAAAAATTCACGACATCTTTTAAGATTTTCCTCATGCTCTACGTGATGCCCACTTAGTATATAAATACTCACATTGTTGTCTTTGAAGTATTGTAATATCTCTCTGGCTTGACTGTGTGGAATATAAGGCCCTTCCCTATTCTTTGGATCTTCATTAAATAATGTATGCGTCCTATCAAAAACAATGATATCTGGAAGACCTACTGAAGGAACCCGACAAGATTTGACTTTTTTCCCGAGGAAATCCATTAACTTTTTATGGATTATCGGCCTGATTGTGACAAAGATGCATGGACATGACGCGATCAAACTGATGCTAAAAACTTCTAAGCCGACCACGATAGAGCCGGTTAAAAGAGCTTGACAAGTGCCCCCTATGACTGCAAGAGCTAATGTCATCATTACAAATATATCGAGAAACAGCTTGTGGTCCATATCACCACTTTTTTGAGTGACAGAAGGACAGTTAGCTGAGGCAATTACCTTACTGCCTTTACAAATGATGCTGTGGGCCTCAATGGGTTGATTATTCTCGATAGTAGATAGCTTCTCTGTATGAGTGTTTATTATTTCAGATTTTCCACAACTAAGACATTCTACAGGGATGAGTGTGTTTGCTGGCATTTCTATTGCCATGCCCTTTTTGATGCTAGACAGCGGTATTTGAGTTCTACCATCTGTGCAATTAATCACATGCGCACCGTGTGCACTTTCAACAAGACATGGTTCTATTTGAATTTTCAAAAATGTGGATACTTGATACATGCCCAACGCAAGGCATGCTTCATCAAACATAAACGCTCCGAAGCTACCGAATGATACTAAGCTCATAGTGGTGTTTACCCAATATAAAGCCACAAGGAATAAAATTGATCTTTCTACAGAAGACATGCGCCATGTGAGCTTAAACTCTGTAAATTTAAAATGATACAGAGCATCTGCGAAAGAATGACTCAGGTTTATCAATGTGTCATCAGATAGAGTGAATACCGCAGTCGATAGTGCTATACCAATGATAAATATGCTCATAGACAATGGTCCTTGCGAGAGCAACAATCCTAAAAGCACCATACTGAGTCCGAATGTCATCAAACTGACATACATTATTTGTTCAGGAAAGTCTTTCCTGAGAACATATGCCACATATGCACTCATTACTACAAATATGATGACATCGACGATGCCCGGCAAAGCATGATGCATTATGGGCATATGGTATAAAAGACCCATAGCAAATACCGCGACTGAGCGTCCTAGCGTCCCAACATCATGATTGTGAGTCGTGCCACATGGGCATTTCCCCATGTCTTTACTTGTGTTATTGCTGTATACCATACAAGTTTATCTTTTGTCATTATCCCCGTATCATACCAGATAAAATAGATTATGCGAGCAATTGGCAGTAATTAAGAGTTTAGTTAAGATCCACCTGTGTCTGTGTGTCGGAATCGAAAGCTTATAACTAGATGGGTGCGTGGAGTGGCTTTTCTTAATCATCTGTCCCCAAAAGATGTGAGAAGCTAGATTAGCTACAATAGTGGCACTTTTCCTGCGGAAAAATGGTATCAAGAAGGAAGCGCTGAACGATTCTGTCATGATAATGTGTGAATTCAGAGATGCGTCCTTTATAGATAGTGTGTTCGAAAGCCAGAGGGAAGTAGTTGCCAGAGCAAAGTTGTTTAGCCAAAGAATTGATTAGCTGATAGAGCATGCCGCAAGAGAAGAAGGGGGCGACCCTCATGCAAAGATACACTGTTATCGCAGACACGTGCAGAATGATACATAAGTCTATTCAGAATACGATCAATAAACTAGGTTTAGAGATTCTAGTCATTATATCTCCTATGCATCATTCTAATGAGTCGTGTGATTTTACTTTGATGCCTAGATCTTTGGGACAACAGGAGATGTGTGTTGAAATACTAAATTAAATACTTGATAGAAATCAAGTATTAGGGTAGGGTTGGTGGGTAATAAATTAACTAACAATAAAAGAGGCAAATTCATGGCATATATGTATCATTTTTTAATGACTTTCATTTACCAAATCTACTTCAAAAGGGAAGGCAACTATCAACCCAATCATCGAAGTCAGAAATGTGTGGAATATGAGACTATATCGCCTACAGAAGCTACAAAAAAGCTACGCAGTGCTCTAGAGAAAAAAGATTATAAAACTATGCGTGATCTACTGACTTTAGGGGCAGACATTGAGGATAAAGACAATGCCTGCAAAACAACATGCTTACAGTATGCAGCACATGTGGGTGACCTAGATGCTGTGACGATGCTTCTTAATAACGGGGCTAGGGTAGATAATCTAGCATCAAACCAGGCAAGTGCCTTACTCTTTTCGGTAGAAAAGGGTCATTATGAAATTGCTGAGATGTTATTGAAATTTAAATCTGACCCTAATTTAGCAGAAAGTTGTGATGGTTTTTCTCCTGTACATACATGTGCACATACAGGCCGTATTGATATAATGGAGCTGTTGATAAAATATAATGCAAATGTATTTCAGAAAACATTGAAGAAGCGTCATGCCTTGCATTATGCTGCTTCTTCAGGCCAAACTGAGATGGTGCGTTTTTTAATTCGTTGTGGTCTTGATCCATTAGAAGTTGAGCAAAATGGGTCTTCGTCACTCGATATAGCTCGGGCACGAGACAATAATGCTATGAGAGATATTTTTTCTGATGCAATTGCTGCAAAGAAAAAAAATAAATTTGTGACTATAGCCACTCAACCAACAATTCATAGCATTTGATCAGATAAGATTGTTTAGCTTGAGCATTCTTCTTTTTTTGTGTTAATATAATAGTGAGAAATTCAAGGAATGAAAAATGCGTCATACTCATACAGCTGGAATCTGCCTTTCGTTGCTTATTCTTGGAGGTTGTCAGCCAATGTCTTCAAAAGAACAAGGTCAGGTTGTCGGAGGTGTTTTAGGTGGAATTTTAGGTAAGAGCATCGGTGATTCCACTGCTTCAACAATTGCTGGAACTGTCCTTGGTCAGTATCTTGGAGGTCAATTGGCGGATCATTGGAAAACCAACGATCAACTCAATGTGATTAATACATTGAATCGCAGACAAGACAGCAAGGTGATGACTTATTGGCATACTGCTGAAACGCGATATGATATGACGGCACAGCCTATGTCATTGCACCAAGGTGTCGTTTGCCGAGATTTTAAAGTGGTCGAAAAACAGTCATATAATTCATCTGTGTTTAAAGTACAACAAGGGACAGCCTGCCTGGTGCAAAATGCAACCACAGGTCATTATGAATGGTCTTTAAATTAGAAGAAATTGCCCTGAGCAGGATTCGAACCTGCGACCTTTCCCTTAGGAGGGGACTGCTCTGTCCAGCTGAGCTACCAAGGCAATGCCTTTATAATAGCAAAATCATATTCTGTTGACGAGGAAAATTTTTTACTGATAGGAGATTTTTCATCAGTACTCGCTTGATGTTTTGGTCAATGTAGGACATTATGTTGTAACATAGTTGGAGAATACGCATGGAGTGGTCTTACATTGCAATAGGTGTTGTTGTTTTTGCCTCATTAATTGTTTACTTTCGTCCTCAGAATAAAAGCAAAACATTGTTAGAAAGCATGATTGATGAACAAGGAAATCCGACAGATCCAGATGATCCTTTGCAAGCATTGAAGTATCAGGAAGCTAATACATTCTCTCTACAGGGATTGACTGAAGATGGTTGGTTGCAAGTATACACAACGACTGAGTCAAAGTGGTTTGGCCATGAACTATTTCAAACCCTGACTTCGATGGGTTGTATGCTTGATGAGCAACAATGCTTGGTCTACTCTATTGAGGGCAGGCGGCTATTTAAAATCATTAAAGCGACAGATCCTGTGACTTTTGATACAGACACACTGGGGCAAGAAATGCTGACGGGCGTAGTCTGGCTTTTTGATTGTGAGCAAGAAGATGCAGTAGAGGCGTTTAAGGTTATGAAAGAAACCTGCCAGCAATTTATGCAAGAGATGAATGCTCAATTAGTCAATCAGCAAAAACAAGTGCTTCCCAGAACATGGTTTTCACAAGTAGAGGCTTATCTTGTAGAGCAAGAGAAAGCTGAAGCATGAGTCCTTTTGAGGAAATTAGTGAGCTCAAAGAAAAGATAAAGCATTACGAGTATGCCTATCATGTGCTCGATAGGCCATTGGTCAGCGATCAAGAATACGATAAGTGTTACCGACGTCTAAAAGAACTGGAGAGCAAGCATCCTGAGTATGTGACAGCAGATTCGCCAAGTCAAAGAATCGGAGGACAGGTAGCACACGGTTTTACAAAAGTTGCACATGATGAGCAGATGCTGTCTCTTGAAAATGCTTTTGGCGTAGACGATATGATGCAGTTTTTTAAACGGTTAAGAAAATACACTGATCAGAACTTGTGTACAGTAGAACCCAAGATCGATGGTGTGGCTATTAGCTGTATTTATGAAGATGGAACTTTGATTCAAGCGCTGACACGAGGGGATGGGCGCCATGGTGAGGATGTGACAAGCAATGTGCGTACTATACGGTCATGCCCGCTTCGGCTCATTGAAAGTGTCCCAGGAAGGCTTGTGGTCAGAGGGGAAGTATACATCAGACGTTCAGACTTTGATCTGCTCAATCAATCATTAATTGATCAGGGAGATAGTCCCTATGCAAATCCACGTAATTTAGCTTCAGGCAGTCTTAGACAGCTTAATCCACAAGTGACAGCTCAGCGGCCTTTAAGGGTGTTTTTTTATCAGGCGATGGGTGAAAATAAGTCCATCAAAACAAATGATGAGATGATGGGCTGGTTAAGACGCTGTGGTTTTCCGGTTATTGATCCTATCCAACAGGTGGATGAATCTGACTGGCAGCGATTCTATGACACTATGCTACAAAAAAGAAACAAGCTGGATTATCTGATTGATGGTCTGGTTTTTAAGCTAAATGAGATTTCCTTGAGAGAGAAGATGGGCCGGACTACTAAGTTTCCAAAATGGGCCATTGCGTTAAAGTTTCCTGCTGAAACTGCTGAAACAACGCTCTGTTCAGTGGATTGGCAAGTAGGACGCACTGGGGCTGTGACACCCGTTGCTAGATTGGAGCCAGTGCAAGTAGGAGGCGTGACAATCACGCATGCCAGTTTGTATAACATAGATGAGATTGAGCGTTTAGGTGTATTCGAAGGTGCACGTGTTGAAGTAGCTAGAGCCGGAGATGTCATCCCTGAAATTGTGTGTGTGCATGACAAGCATATAATTAAAGAAGCTAGGTCAGTCATTATTCCGAAACATTGTCCGAGTTGTGGTGAAGGCTTGGTTCAAGAAGATGAGGTTGCACTTCGCTGCGTAGCTGCTGGCTCTTGTCCAGAGCAGCTCATAGCTGCAATCTGGCATGCTATGTCACGTCAAGCCCTTAATGTGGAAGGCATAGGTAAGAAAACATTGAGAGGGCTAGTTGAGTTAGGTAAAGTTACGAATCTAGCAGATATCTTCGCTATGAGTCGCAAAGACTGGCTTGAATGCCCCAGATTTGCGGCAAAGTCAGCAGACAATGCTCTGAAGAGTTTATCAGCAGCAAAAGAAACGACTTTATCACGTTTTATTTATGCATTGGGCATACGGCATGTGGGTTTGACAACAGCACATACAATAGCTTCAAAGGTATCAACTATAGGGGAAGCAATAGCTCTGAAGCACAGTGAGCTTGAGGATATGAATGATATAGGTCCTAAGGTAGCAGCAAGTTGGTGTCAGTTCTTTCAAGATAAAGAAAAGAGGTCTTTAGTCGAGCGTCTTGTTAAGTTGGGAGTACGAATGTGTGAGCAAGTGAGCCATCAAGGCGTATGTTCCGGATGGGTGGTTGTCATAACTGGGCGCTTTAGCAAATCAAGGCCTTACATTAAAAAAGAGTTAGAAATGCTAGGTGCTACAGTGACTGGTCAAGTATCGAGGAAGGTGACCCATGGAGTTGTGGGGGTGGATCCTGGTGGCAAGGCTGATCTTTTGTTGAGTCAGGGACTGCCGATTTTGAATGAGACTTCATTGGCTGAGCTAATTGATATGACTTAACCATGTATTGTGAAGGTCTGTGAGGGTCTGGTTTTGGTTTTGTAAATAAATAATCTGAGAATAATAAGCATCCTCTGACAAGGTATTCAATGAGCTTAAATAGAGGGGGAACAAGGTTGATAATCTTTTTGACACTGATATGCGGCTTGCCTCCATCCTTTGAGGGTGCAAATCCTTGGTCTCCAAAAGGGGATGTGATGAGGATTTCGCGTAATACCTGTCTAATAGTTAGACTATTTAAATTCATGGATATTCCGTCTCTATTCTCAATTATTACATGAGAGGTCCGTTGTGTTTGAAATGGATTGGGCGACTCTTCAGAAATATTGCTGATGTATGTATGTTGCATGTGTTCAATATGAGGTGAATATCTTTCTGCAGGCCAAACCCAGTCAATAAGTGAGATAATGATTTGATTCAAGATGAAAGAATTGATGATAATGCAAAGGGGTATAGTGATGATTTCAGCATATGTCAAAACACATACCAAAAAGACCATCTGAACACAGGTATAAAACATTTCCATGCTTTTATGTTTTTGAAGTATATGATTCCGAGCTGATAAATACTGTTGGGTAGTTACATTGCAAAAAATCTCATACTTGGCTGTAAAAGATCTGAAATTGTGCACTGGATAGTGCATTTCAATTGTTTTTTCGACTTCATCAATACGGGCTTGCAGAGATCGGTCATTGCTGATGTTTGTTGCATACGCGTCAACATTGAGAAGTTCATAGTTAGTTATCTGATGATCAGTGAATATACTGATAGTATAGAGTGTCATTAAGTCACACACATACTTATTGTCATATTTGACTGGTATCAAAGCTGGTAGCCCTGTGATGTCATCAATATAATACGAATTCATATACACTCCCACAGATATTATGGACGTGTTTAGAGTCTTTGAACGAAAAAGATTATTAAGTAATTATTAAACAGTATATTATGAGCGAGGCAATTTTTCGTGCTCTGTTATGATCTGCTCATACCCACTGCGATAATTAGGGACTGAGAAAGAAAACCGCTGCTCTATGAGGTTTAATGGGACGATTTTTCGAGGGGGGGATGTAGCAGATGTCCGTGTGTTTGCATCAAGAGGCAGTCCTGTTCTTGTACTAAGCCAGTGATTGATAGTATTTGTTTTTTCTGGCTCTGGGTCTGAAGCAATATAGAGGCTGCTTGGCGTTGGATGTTGAATAATATAGTCAATAATATCAACAAGGTCATCTCTATGGATATGGTGACTGTAGTTTTCATCTCCCGACAGGGATGCTTGACCTTTGACTAAAGAACCCAGCATGCCAGCACGTCCAGGGCCATATATTCTGCTAGGGCGGATAATGACATGATTAAGATCGCTTTTGATGACAGCTTCTTCTGCTGCTGCGAGGCGTTTGGCTCTTATTGTCTTTGGCTCTATCGGGGTTTGCTCGGTAATGTAGTCCCCCTGTTGGTCATAGATGCCGGTAGAGGAGATATAAATGAAAAGTTGAGGCGGTTTGTCATGCCTTTCGAAGCATTGAACGACGTGTCCGACATCTTTGGCATGTTGATCCACTGCACTTTCTTTATTAGGCGGGATACAATAGACCACCGCATCAGCTTCTGGCCATAGGTGACTTGCTAGATGGTGTGCGTTAGCTTTTATATGATGATGTGGTTTCTCTGAAGGGCTGCGGCTAACTGTTGTAATTGCGTGGTGAGAGGCGAGTTTGTCAGCTAAGGCTTCTCCAATATAGCCATGTCCGATGATAACTATGTTCATAAAGTGAGCTCCTGCTTGTTGTTTTATTATCGGCGTTATCAGGTCCGATTGCAAGATGAGAAGCCAAGGTCTTGCAAATGTTTTCTCAGAGCTTGCAAGTCATGATGAGCATCAACCCCTTTGAGTATGCAATGGGCAAGTTTTTTAGTCGGTTCGGTATAGGCTATTTGACCGGGACGAATAAACCTGAGGTATTTATTGAGGGAATCTTTGACTTTAGCCCTAGAGCGTTGGCGATTCAGTTGACGCACTAAAGCAAGATCTAAAGGCGTGTCGATGTATATTATTGTATTGGCAAGATCACGTATATCTTGGCAGTGCGCTGCCATTATTCCTTCGAGTATGAGAGGTTTATGAGGACTTATCGTGTTTTGGTTGTGTTGAGATATTCTTGTTTTATGATTGTAACTATTCGCCATGAATTCTTTATGATCTTTATACATTTGCAGATGAGCTATGAGTTGTGTGAGATCAAAAGCTTCCGGGGTATCTAGATTGGTGTGCAGCATTTTCTCATAGGTGTCATTTCTTCGGTCATAGTAGTAGTCATCTATGCTTATAATTTGCATATCAGGATGATGCGCTTTGTATGAATGACTGAGTGTTGATTTTCCAGCTGAGGAGGGTCCTGTTATGATGATTAAGAAGTTATTTTCCATCGGGTCTTCCCTTGGAGACACAGATATTTGTTGAACCTAAGTCATGCGGCATTGAGAGCCAGTAGCCCATACAGCGGTGTTCTTTGAGAGCCCATTTCCTCACTTCATCTGCAAGGGCGTATGTGCCTTTCCCATGGATGATTTGACAGATAAAGGGTCGTGGGTTATTAGCAATCATTTCTTGCAGGGTTTCGATTGATTCTTGTCTAGTTAAACCATGTAAATCGAGTGAAAAATCAGTTTTCTGTGATTTCTTCATCTGGCGAAACTGAGTTATCTTCAGTCCAGGCTTTCTGTGTTCATGTTCCATGTGCATCACAACATATAGATGTAGCTTGATATGAGAGAAAATGGGGGGATGCAGCCGTAGTAGTTTGTGAAAATACCGCTGACCAGCCCAAATAAATGCCCTTCATAGGATACGGCTTCATCAGTTGGCAGGACAGATAGCAATGAGCTGCCGAAGTAATAGATAGTGATAGCACCGATAACGAATGACCCAGGGGTCTGATGAAGGTAGGAGTCTGCTAAGATGTAGCCCACATAGCCCATAATAAGTCCGCTGGCACCGATGTGGGTGGCAGTTCTGCCTAATAACCATGTGAGAGTTCCGGAAAGAAGTGTAATTGAGACAGTAGCACACAAGCATGTCCAATTTCCTAATGTCATCATAAAGACAAATAAGACAAACAACGGAATGGAATTAAAGAAAATATGGTCAAAACTGCCATGTATCCATGGAGACAGTACAATGCCAGGCAAGCCAAGTATCTGTCGAGGTCTTACTCCAAATACAGCTAAATGCCCAGCGGCAAGTACATTTAATAATTGCACAGACCACATGACGCCCAGCAGCATAAGGCCTTCGTAGACATGCAATTTAATCGCTAGCAATAGATTGTTTAATTGGTCAATGAGGCCCATAAAAGATCAGAGAATAACTCTTAATTAAATTATAGGATTATAGCCGAGAAATCAACAATAGGGCCAATATGCCATACATATTTATTTTTTCTGGTTGATTTCGTCTAGTTTTTCTTGCGCCTTGCCTGCGTAAATAGGATGATTGCTTGCTGCGACTTGTGAGAGCTTGTATAAGCCCTTATTGGTTTGTCCAGAGGCCATGTATGCCAATGCAAGATCATAGTGAGACGGGATGGACTCATACCTGCTCAGATAGTCAAAATCATTTTGATGACTGGGGGTTGGCTTGCTGCTCCTCTGAGCTGTTTTTTGGGGGATCATGCTCAAGCAAATGAGAAAGATCAGGGCGCACAAAAGAATGGATACAACGCTGTAGGGGGTGAGGTGTAAAAAATGAAGTATGCTTGTCATAATGTGACTATAACAAATTATGGCGTGACTGCCAAAAACTTTGCTGATTATTTACTAGGCATACTAGCTATGCTTGAGCACTTACTGATACAATGGGCTAAGTTGTATAGAGGCTGATATGCCAGAGCTTCCAGAAGTTGAAACGACTTGTCGAGCTATTCGATCAGGAGTTGAGGGCAAAATTTTAACTAAGATGCAGATCAAAAGGCGTGATTTAAGGTGGTCTATCACAGACGTGCTGCCGCGTGTTGTTCTGGGACAAGTCTGCCGACAGGTTAAAAGACGGGGCAAGTACATTCTTATATATTTTGACAGTGGAATAGTGCTTATCCACCTGGGCATGAGTGGTTCTTTACGATGGGTCCATGATAAGGTGTGGCGGGTTCATGATCATGTGATGATGCAATGGGGTGATGCGCCGCTTCATTACTGTGATCCAAGGAGATTTGGTTTGATTCTATGGTATGAAGCCAGTTGTATGGAGGACATTAGATTTCTTCAAGGTTTAGGCTTGGAGCCTTTGACTGAGGAGTTTGATGGCAGGTGGTTGTATCAGCAAACCCGCGGGAGCAAACAGCCGATTAAATCATGGCTCATGAATGCAAAAAACATTGTTGGGGTGGGCAATATTTATGCCAATGAAGCCCTGTTTAGAAGTGGGATACATCCTCTTAAATTAGCAGGGGAGTTGAGTCAAAAAAGCTCTCAAAAACTCAACAATGCGATTAAGACTGTATTGAGCACGGCTATTGATCAGGGTGGAACAACATTACGAGACTTTCACACAGGGGAAGGTCAACCCGGGTATTTCAAACAGAGTTTGATGGTGTATGGCCGCGCTGGCCAAGCATGTTTTCAATGCCATAATCCACTAGAAGAATTACGGATTTCGGCAAGACAGACTGTATTTTGTGGCAGGTGTCAGAAGCAAGGGTTGTAATTAAATATACCCCTGGTAAAATGAAGTCACTATTAAATGGAGTTAGCCGTATGACAGTTGATATGAAAAAACGCAGTGTCATTAAAAAAACAGCATTAGCCACAGCTGCAGCAGCAGCTACTGCAGCATCAGTTAATGCCCATTATGTGCATTTTTCTCCGTCTGTAGACTACAAGCCCCAGTCAAACAATTCCTCCAGAAAGTGCGGTCTATGCATAAATTTCTATGATTCCACTTGTACTAAGCATGACAAACTCACTCCTGGAGCTGCTGTGTGTAATGATTTTTCTTCGACAAATCCACGTGAGACAATTGAAATTGAAGCAAAATATAAAGAACGCGCTTCTGGTAGCAGTAGATGCAGAAAATGTCGCTCCTATAGAAGCAGTAGACGTTCTGAAATTGGAACATGCCGTGCCAATGAAAAGTCCCTAAGGGAAATTAGCTCTTCAAAAGCCGTTTTTTATGCAGGAGCTAACTCAACTTGCAGCAGATACGTGGCAAAAAGCCACAACTAAAGAGTGTTTGCTAGATGCGTTTTGCTTTAGGTATATCATATCTTGGATCAAGCTATGTCGGATGGCAGTCTCAGCCAGGCCAAGATACAGTTCAGGGCCGTGTTGAGCAAGCTGCCGCTGTTGTGGCTAATCATGATGTGACATTAATGTGTGCTGGGCGCACTGACAGCGGTGTTCATGCTGCGTGTCAAGTTGCACATCTTGACGTTTACACACCTCGGTCTTCTCAGCAACTTTGCCGTGGTATAAACAGCCATCTTCCTTCTGATATTCGGGTGTTATGGGCTGTTCCTGTAGCTGATGACTTTCATGCTCGTTTTACGGCATTGTCACGCAGCTATACCTATATAATTGATCGGGGGAAGCAGCACTTGCCCGCTTTTTTAGGGTGGACTCACTGGTGCCCTTATTTGCTTGATCTTGCCGATATTCAGAAAGCGATGGCTTTCTTTATTGGGGAGCATGATTTTGCTAGTTTTCAAGCCAGTGGCTGTCAGTCTGCTCATGCAAGACGCGAAATAGTTGATTTTCATGTTGCTCAATCTGGCCAGTTATTATATCTTAACGTTACAGCCAATGCATTTGTTTACCGCATGGTACGTAAAATGGTTGGCTTACTGGTTGAGATAGGTCGTGGCCGTCAGCATCCTGATAGGGTTGAGTATTTGCTTCATCATATTAGTCCTAGTGCTACACCTCCCATCGCTGCATCTGGTCTGCATCTAAGCAGCGTGGCTTATCCAGAAGGCATGATCCCGAAAGTAGCTCGGTACTTTTCAATCAGTTGAGGTTAGATATGTTTCAAGAAAAGAGCAATCAGTCACATCCCAAAGAGGCTTGGCTTTACCCCATTTACCCATCGACGCAACTGCTATCTATGTTGGGTCATAAGAACCTACTAGAGCAAATACAACAATTAATTATGAGTCGTTGTAAAAGCCCGAATGACCCTGATGACGTGAGTCAAATGATCGATCAATATTACGGTGTTTGCTACGATGATCTCTTTCATCGTTATGCTCAATTTGTTCAGTGTTTAAATGAACCCGGACTTCATTGGGAAGAGTTCATGCTAAACCGTGCTCTTATAAGAGTCTCGGCTACACTAAAAATGACTTCTGGTCACTTGCCTCAACTTGCGAAAGCTTATCCACGCCTTGGGGGCGTAGAGAAAATACTCTATGCTATCGTATCTGCTACGCTTCTTTATGAGCTTGGCAGGGTTTGTGAAAACAGAGTGATTCATTTGTGTAATCATAAGGGCGAATTCATTGATATTTGGGATCCATTAACTGGCCCTATTGATGCCAGCTCCAATTTCAAAGTTCGGTATGAGAAAAATTGGCAAAAAAGTTTGCTGGGTCCTCTGACTGTATGTTATTCACGCTCTGTTATGCCAAAAGTAGGCATGCTTTGGCTGGCTGATTCACCCGATCTTCTCGATTGGTGGTTTAAGCTTTTGCTCGATCCAGAAGAAGGATACAGCGAGTTCGGCATTAAATTTGATTTTGATGAATTGGCACGAAATATGGCTCGCACTGAGTTGGAGTCTTTGCCAGTGGAACGCCGTGCGTCGCAAAATATGTTGGCAGGAGAGGCTTTTTGGCAATGGCTGAATGATGCTTTGGCAGATGGTCGGGTGCGATACAATCAGGACAACGCTTATGCGCATATGACTTCTGAAGGCTTGCTTCTAGATCATGAGAGAGCGATTGAAGAGTTTTTATTGGCTCAAGGGAATTTTACTGACAAAGCAGCGATTCTTAAACAAATAAGGCAGCTCGGTGTGGCGGAAAAAAATGGCTCTGATCTGCGTTTTTCCAAATACTTATTGTCCTATCCAGGGACTGATGCACAAAAATCAGCTACTTTGTTTGGGCATGGCCATCAACATGACACTCACCGTGTTGTCAATGGCATCCTTATTCAGGCTTCATCACTTCAGCATGGGCATCATATGCCACAGTCTGAGCATGTCCAAGCGACTTCACAGGTATCATGGGTGAATCAGTTTTTCCAACGTTTTCTTGATCTTGTGAATATCAGTGGTTTTGATCATACAAGACAACCATAGGTGGAAGTATGAGTTGGCTATCCCGTTCTCTTCCTGGTCTTAAGGCATCTTCCCGCATGACTCCTATGCCTGTTCTTTGTCCTGAGTGTGCAAAACCATGGCATGATAATAACTCATGGCAAGTCTGCGGGAGTTGCGATCATCATATGCCTTTAGGTATTACAGATCGATTCAAACTGTTGCTTGATCCCCATTACTGTACTTTATTCACAGACATCACCTCTTCTGATCCACTGGGTTTTGTTGATACTAAGGCGTATAAGGACCGTATAGTTGCTGCAAGAGAAAAAAGTCTCACCCAAGAGGCCCTTTCAGTTGTCACAGGCACGTTGGCGGGTTTACCAATTACTGTGGCTGGTTTTGATTTTAGCTTTATTGGTGGCTCCATGGGAAAGGCTGTAGGTCAGAGGTATTCCCAGGCAATTGATCACTGTATTGAAAATAAGACAGCTTTGTTGACTATCAGTGCAAGTGGTGGTGCACGTATGCAGGAAGGGGTGCATTCACTTATTCAAATGGCTCGGGTGTCAATGAAATGTACTCAACTGGCTGAAAATCGTTTGCCCCACTTGTCTTTGTGTGCGCATCCCACATCTGGCGGTGTGGCAGCAAGCATGGCGATGTTGGGTGATGTCATTTTTTCAGAGCCTAAGTCTTTTATCGGATTTGCAGGCCCGCGTGTTGTTCAGAAGACCCTATCTCAAGAGATCCCTGTTGGATTTCAGAGTGCGGAATATTGTCTAGCTCAAGGATCTCTTGATGCTATTGTGCCTCGCAAAGATCAACGTCAGTTCTGTTACGATGTTTTGTCTGTGCTATTATCACCGGAGTTGAAAACCAATGTATAATACTGTTAAAAGATTGCTTGATATTATTATAATAGTATTGTTGATTACGATCTTAGTTCCAAGTGAGTGGTTTAAAAGGAAAGTTGAAACACCCATAGTTGCTTCAGAGAAAGTTCAGTCACTTGCCGCAGAGACAAAGAGCAATCAGCCAAGCATCACGCAGAAGCCATCTGAGCAAGGACAGCCCGTTAAAGTCGCAGAAGGGCCAGCCCAACAAGGCTCGCAACTTCTGCCAGTTGTTAGTCAGCAGGAAAAGGCACCCAGTGCTACGCCGTCTATAGCCAGGAAGTTGAACACGCACGCTGCTCTTTCTCCTGCGCCAACTGTCCAATCTGTTTCAAGGATAGTGCCTGCACCAGCAGCCAAGCAAAAATTGGTTGTTGTGAAATCGCAAAAAAGTGCGCCAGCAAAGTCTTACAGCAGGCCTCTCATTCAAGATAACCAGACATTCTTTAAACTAGGGGTCTTTAAAAAAGTCACGTCTATTAATCATCTGAAGCAAATGATGAATGCAGCGAAACTGCCTGTACGCTTGGTGCAGAAAGATGATATGACGGTGTTCTTTGTAGGGCCGATTGATGATCAATCTCTTGGGCAAGTCCGTGATACTTTAAAGAAAATGCAACTTCCTATTATAATGACGCGGGTGAAATCATAAAATGGTTAATTGGTTTGATATATGTCTTTTGGCCATGGTGTTTTTATCGGTGATTGTGGGTTTTTCAAGAGGCTTTTTCCAAGAGGCCATGACAGTATCTGCTTGGGCACTGGCTTTTGTCATGGCTTACTTGTATGCTGTCCCATGGTCGGTTCATCTTCAGACGTATATTGATAGTCCATCTCTTCGTATTATTATTCTGGCTTTGGCTATGCTCATTGTCACACTTGTTCTGGCAAAGATTATTTCCCGTATTGTGGCAGTTTTATTAAAATTTTCAGGTTTAAAAGGATTTGATCATATTCTTGGAATTATATTTGGAGGACTGCGTGGGTGGCTGGTTGTCATGCTGATTGTATTGGCTTTGGTCTCACTGCAGTTAAACAAAGATCAATGGTTCACTCAATCTAAGGTTGTCCCTTGGGTTAATAAATCAACACAGTTGGTTAAAAAACGTATTCCTGCTGATGTTAAAAAATGGTGGTACGGTGATAAAGCAGAGCCAAAGCCAGTTACGAAGTAGCTTCGTTCTCTTGAATGAATAGCCACCAATGCTGTAATTGTGCAGCGGCAAAGGTATAATCTAAAGGGTAGAGAAGTCCTTTAAGCAACGGCTCAAGCTCGAGCAATTGCCTGTGCCACTCAAGGGCACTTTGATGCGATAAATTCTTAGCACACTGCAAGCACAATTGTTTAATGTCGGGTCGTTTGAAAAGGCCTATAGGTTGGGGCTGTTTGTTTTGGCATTCGATGATAAACCTGCTGTATTGTAAGGTCAGCCAATAGCATTGATGTATGCTGTCTTGTCCCATGCTTTCCAGTTGCTTTATAGCTGATTTAGATCCTTTTAAACACGCAATCATAACGTCACTGACCTGTGGTGCATGAGTGTGTTCTGTAAGCGATTGGATGATCTCAACATTAGGTTGACAGTTATGTTGCTGACAATATCTGATCAACTGCTGAAGGGCGTTAGGGCGTTCGTGTTGCCACTGACAGATGGCACGAGCAAGGCTTTGATCTGTCTGCCACCCATGTTGTGCTAGAGCCTGTTTGATCTTTGCTGGCGAGGCCGCTTGTGGGGCATAGCAATCAATTGCCATGATAGCTCGGTGCTTTTGTATCCAGCTAAGTGATCGGAGCGATACATCTTGCACACAGAGATGGCATTCATGCAATCGTGGCAAGTGCTGAAAGAAAGGGTGCTGAAATACATTGAGGTCAGATTTCTTAGCACCGAATATTTGAATAAGAGTCTTTTCTTGCAACAAGTCTTGGTGGCTTAGGCACTCAATGAGCCGATGTTGCCAGTCTTGATCTTGGACAGTCATTGTAATGGTATGATTAATATCTTTTTTGCGTGATTGATGAAGCCTTTCTTGATACAGGTTTAACACATCGGGTTGATAGCTCGCTAACACCCAGATAGGGAACTCTTTTTGGCTCCAGCCGGGTTTTAATTGATAACTTGCTTGATACATAAGGTCTATAGTACTTAATATTGTTGTTTCATGCCAGTATAATATGCACAATGAGATTTCAATTTTGGACATGCCTTTCATAATTGTGCTATTATAAAGTGAGTAGTAAGAGGTCAAGGATGATCATCCAGTCTGCAGACAGTATTAACAAGTTCATCCAAGCGCATACAGTAGAGCAATGTCTTTCTGATATGAGGCAGGGCCTACTGGTTGCATTTACTGAGATTGCGCTCTTTGAGCAAAAGCCACGTTCAAGCTTTTATATAGATCAGGGCGTATTTGAAGATATGCCAGTACTCGGTCCTGATTATTACGCGATGAAGTATATTAATTGCCATCCTCAAAACATTAATCAACAATTGCCCACTATAATGGGTGTGGGGTTGTTAGTGGAGAGACAAACAGGCAGGCCTTTGATGATAGCTGATATGGCTCTTTTAACAGCTATACGCACAGCAGCTATGCAAGCACTGGTGCTCAGCCAATGTCGCTTACAAAATCCTCAGAATCTTGCTTGTATTGGTTGTGGTGCTCAGGCAGAGTTTCTTTGTTTGGCTATGTCACAAGTCATGGACCTTCAACAAGTCACTTTATTTGATATTGATACATATGCAGCTATGCGTTGTGCACAACATCTGAGTGAGCGCGGCATCGTTGTTGAAGTGGCTACAAGTGCTGATATGTGTGCAAGTCACGCTGATGTGCTGATCACATCAACATGTTCGTATCAACGGCAATGCCTTATGACTGAATTGCCAAAGAGGTGCCAGTTCATCGCAGCTGTTGGTGGAGATGCCCCTGGTAAGACAGAGTTTTCTGCAGACATAGTAGAAAAATGCCAAGTTGTGACCGAGTACATAGACCAAGCCCTGATTGAAGGTGAAATACAAGGAAGAAAAGACTTGGATGTTAGGGATGTTCACAGTATAATCAGCCAAAATCTCGATGTCCGTGATGGCTGCATATTTCATGATTCAGTGGGTATAGCTCTTGAAGATTATGTAGCATTGAGTTGGCTTTACAGTCGTTGTAATGCCAAAGACCAGCAGTTCTGTGCTCAGCCTGCTGATCCTAAAAACTTATTTTCCTTGGTGGTAGAATGAATGTAAGGTTTAATGGCGTCATCTTTTGGTTCTGTAGCGTATTGATGTTTGTATTAGGGTTAATGTTACAAATATCATTCGGGCTATTTACAGTGCAGCTGGTCAAAGATTTGCATTTAGATACGTCAGAAGTCAGTTATTTGATTGCTTCAACTGCTTATTTGCATATATTCATGCAGTCTGTCGGTGGGGCGATTGTTGATCGCTTTGGTGCTAGGGTTGTCATGGGGGTGGGATGTCTTATCTCAGCATTAGCGGGTTGGGGGCTGATGCATGCGGATCAATTTTATTCTGCAGTGTTGTTCCGTTTAATAATGGGTTTTGGGTTGTCTTGTGGCTTCTTATGCATCAGTTTCTTGAGTGCAAACTGGATGCCTGCACGCTTTTTTGGGTTGATGGTGTCTTTGGCAGAGATGTGTGGTGTTTTTGGTTCGTGTGTGCTTGAGATATCGTTGGCAAGCAAGGTCGAAACTATGTCTTGGCGTGGATTTACTGGTGCAATAACTGTGGTTATTTTTGTTCTAGGCATTGTCTCCTTAGTCATTATTAGGGATCGACCATCTCATATGGAGTCTGACTATCCAAGAGCGAGTTGGCGGGACTTATATCAGCAGTTTATAAATCTTTTGTCTATGGGGCGGGTTTGGATTAATGGCATGTATTCTGGGGCACTATTCAGTGTTTTAACAGGGTTTTGTGCATCTTGGGGACCGCATTTCTTTGCTTTAGCTAGAAAAGTGTCTTTGCATCAGGGTGCAGTTTGTTGTGGCTATATTATGGTGGGTATGGGGATAGGTGCTGGTTTTGTAGGTTGGATATCGACGCGGGATATTAGATTTCCACCTGTGATGTGCTTGATGTCTTTTTTCTGTGCTGTATGTATGGGTACCGTGATCATACTGCCTCAACTTAATAGTTATGTATTGTATAGTTTGCTCTTTATCGTCGGTTTTTCTGCTAGCTCCTATTTGCTATCGTTTTCGGTGGCATATGGTTTTGTGCCAGCAGGGGGAAAGACAAGCATTATGGGCATGACCAATATGATGTCTGTTTTGCTCGGTCCTATACTGCTGACATTGACAAGCTATGTGATGGAATGGATTGCATGTTCAGATCAGGTTAAGTCAGTGACCTATTCCGTGCTTGACTACCAACTGGCACTTGCCTTGTATCCCCTTGTCCTGGTGTGGGGTTTCCTGTTAGCGCTTCGCTTAAAACGGTTTGATGAGCAGGAGAACCTGTTGTAGGTTTTTTGCTAACATATTTATTGTATGACACAATTAATTTTTCTTTGACTACTTCTATGATTGCAGCAAAGATAATCCATGGTGCTCGAAATATATGAACAATACTATTAAATAAACCAAATTTCTTGACTAAACATGTAGCGATGAGTTTTTGGCGCTCGATATTTAAGCTAGGATTTAGACTTTTCAAAGCGTTGAACACAGTAACAGCATTTGTTTGCCTATGAACATGAATCATGAGGGTATACTGGTCAATGCAATTAATGTAATTTTTTACCTCTCGATCAGTGATACCCTCACCTGCTAGGTTTCGATAATTCTTGTAGGCATGAACGTGAACATTGATTCCCTTCTCAAGGCCTTTACCAAGACTAGCTAACTGTGTGGGGTATCCTTTATTAATACAGAATTCTAATTGTTTTTGACTTATGATTCCATCGTATTTCTCCAACAGTTGTTGGCAAATACTTTTAGCGTACTTAGCGATTAGAGATTTGGGTTGATTGGATTGTTCTGTGCTGTTGGCATAGCACAATTGAAATAATTTGTGCAGTGCATGGTTATCTATATTGTTTTTTATCCATTCATTCATTATTTGTTGATCGTGACGGTATGGATTGGTGCTGCCAGAAACAGCCTTTTCTGGTTCAATCTTGCCTTCTAGCCAATGAGCCATCAAAAGCATAGACATTCCTTCGTCCTTAACCTCTTGTGTGCAACCTGATTTTACCAAAGACTCACAGGAATATTGGAAATTGTCTGATAAGAGTGTTAAGAATCGCGGGTGATGCTTCCCATGTTGGCGAGACGATATGGTCATCATATCTTCCTGGCTTGATTTTTGTAGAAGATTCTCCCAGGCCTGGATAATACAGAATTTTAATTGTTCTGGATTTATGCAATTATAATTTTTTTCCATCATTTTTTCACTAATATATGTGGCGTAATTTTTGATGACAGATTTCTGTGGTTCGGATTGATCTGTGCAGTGGGTGTAGCACAATTCGAACAGTTTCTGGAGCTCATTGTCATTTAGTTGATCTATCCATTCTCTCACTATGCCTTTGTCGTGATCACATTTATCAGTTTCTTTTTGTGGGCTGGTCGTGTTATTTAGCCAATGAGCCATCAAAAGCATAGACATCCCTTTGTCCTTAACCTCTTGCGTGCATGTACTATTAATCAAAGAAGAATGAAAATGATCGAAACTTTCAGATATGTGTTTTAACTCACGTGGGTGAATCTCTGAAGTGAATTTTTCTATAAACACAGTTAAGAATTCAGCCAAGCCATTATATGGGATGCGGTAGTATTCAGTGAGCGCAGACCCATAAGGTGGCATAGCTTGATTCCATGAAGAAAGAAATGAAAAATCAGGCCTGTCGGTAGGTAAAAGTGTGGTTATTAATTGGAGCGGGCCATCTGGCACAGGCAAGGAGATAGAGTGAAAAAAATCCGCTATCTTCAATACATCATAGCCGAGGAAATACACATCCTTCCATTCTATACAACTGAGATCTTCGAGTAGTCGTATCTGAGAGGGTAGATCATACCTGTAATTCAGTTCGAGTGCATATAAGTGCATTCTGACACATGATAGTGCATAATAGACGCTCATGTTGTTGTATTTGCTGAATAATTCTCTTAGGAGTGTATTTATAAAGGGATAAGCATTCCTGTCTTCTTTCAAAAGTTCAGATACTAGTATAAAATGCGGAGCATATGTTGAAATTTTTGTGAAATTACAGTTGATGAAATTAAGCCATTGGTCTTTTTTTCTGCTATCGCTGCATTTTAATGCCCTAATCATTAGGATGTCTAGATTTACGTGGTCTCTAATTGCATTAGAATCATGGGTTCCGATTACGCTAGCTGTTGTTTCGTAGATCGTCGAGAGGTCAGCTGCGTCATGATTTATCGCAGACAAGACAGGAATACAAGAAGTGAATTCTTGAAGTTGAGAAAAAAATGAGGATGGTATTTTGCAGAGGATCCATTCTTTGCAACCTTCGAAAAAACAAGGAATGCTATCAACCAGCTTTGATAATTTTCCATCAAGGAAGTTATTTATTCTAAATGTGGGATTGTGTGCTAATTTAGTACGGATGTGTTCACATAAAGCAATAGCAATCCTATAATGTTTATTTTCTAATAGACAGTATACAATGGTGCGGCAATGCGATAGTTGAAGCTTAGGATCATTCTTTGAATCTATTTTGATAAAATAATCCGACACACTTTGAGCCAAAGCCTGGTGATTGCCATCTATACAATCTTTTATGTAGGGAAGTTGTTTAGTATCTTTTCCAGGCATACTCTTCCCTTCAGTGATAATACCAATATATCTGAATCGTTCAGTGCACTTGTCTTGTGCATCAGGTGCTAAATGTGAAAAGAGATACGATGCCAAGACCTGTTTATCTTCTAGGATGGCTCTTTCAACTTCATTGAAATCTTCGAACGAAGAGTTGGGGACTGATGGCATGGTGTTGACTCCTGGTAGAGATGGGGTTTAGGTATTTCTGAAAAGACTATAAAATGGAATGGATATATTGTCCCGTATCATTTTTGATAACTTTTGAGCCTCTCGAATAGTAGGATTAAAATTAAAGCTTGTTTTCGGGTCACTAACGACTTTAACTGCAATTATTAGAGGGAGTTTGATTAATTGCATTAAGTATTGAGCCCAACTGGTGTCAGCTGTTGTTTCACCAGGAGCTTTGCTGTGGTTTAAGAATGCCAGAGTGAAAATGCAAGAAATCATAGAGAGTATCTTGTAGAAAGGGTTTTTGAGGACAGTTAACCAGAAGCAGCACCAAGCGATAGCTTTAAGTTGAAAGAATAGTCGTATAGGGAAGGCGTCATAGAGTTTATTAAAAGCATCTTTTAATGTATGAGATATGGGGAAGACGAGGAGGAATAACAAAAATGTTCCAGATAAAATTTTCACTATTTTTGCATTAATTATGGGGGATGTCAATATTCCCAGAGATTATCAGAATTATGAGATGTGATTCTATATTCATTGGGATCAGGGATTGCAAATTAGCTGGAAAGATGGCATATTATCAGATAAATAAGGTGAGAATTATGGCACGAGTAACCATTCAAGATTGTCGAGCGCATATTAGCAATCAATTTGTTTTGTGTTTAATGGCGGCAAAGCGAGCACGAGAGCTTAATGAGTCTACAGAGACATCAAATATTGCACATAAAAATGTGACTGATAAGTCAACAGTGCTAGCTCTCAGAGAAATTGCTGAGGGATACGTTGTTGATACAACGGAATAAATGTTTTGCCTGAGGTTTGTTCTAAGCAGCTGACCAAGTCAGTTACTTACTTACCCAAAGATCAGCAGGACAAAATTAACCACGCTTTTCATTTTGCTGACAAAGCCCATCATGGGCAGCTACGCCGTTCAGGTGAGCCCTATATTATTCATCCACTACATGTCGCCTGTATTTTGGCAGAACTCAAAATGGATGTGAGCAGTATTGTTGCAGGGTTATTGCATGATGTTGTTGAGGACACACCGACAACACTTGAGAATTTGGCTGAATTATTTGGTGAAGAAGTGGCTTATATTGTCGATGGTGTCAGTAAGATAACACGTATTAAATTCCGTAATAAAATCGAAGAGCAGGCTGAAAACTTTCGAAAAATGCTGCTGGCAATGTCTAAAGATATTCGAGTTATCATTATTAAGTTAGCGGATAGATTACACAATATGCAGACTATTTCTGCTATGCCTGTGGCCAAACAAAAATTTAAAGCATATGAGACGTTAGAAATATATGCCCCTATTGCCAAAAGGCTGGGCATGCATAATATCTGTCTTGAACTTGAAAATATAGGATTCAAGACACTTTATCCCATGCGTTACAGAGTATTGCATAACCAGTTAGAAAAAGTTCAGAAGCGTCATCATAAGGCTTTGGAGGAAATTAAATCTGCCATCGAACATAAACTTTGTTCACATAATATTAAGGCTATGTGGGTGAGAACACGTGGCAAGCATATATATAGTATTTATAGGAAAATTAAGCAGACTCACTTATCATTTAGTAAGCTGACAGATGTATTTGGCCTTAGAGTTGGACTTGAAAGTGTCGAGCAATGTTATTTAGCTCTTGGTCTTGTGCATATGACTTATCGTCCAATGTCGCGTAGGTTCAAAGATTACATTGCCATACCAAAAGCCAATGGCTACCAATCATTGCATACAGTTCTTTTTGGCCCATCAGGCATGCCTATTGAGGTGCAAATACGTACAACAGCGATGGATCATCTGGCTGAACAAGGAGTTGCTGCCCATTGGTTGTATAAAGTGGGGCAATCACGCTCTGTTTTAGATATCAATAAGCAGCAGTGGCTGAAAAATTTGATTGAATTGCAACAGCAAACAGGGAGCTCAGTCGAGTTTTTGGAAAATGTCAAAACAGACATTTTTTCAGATGCAGTTTATGTCTTTACTAGCAAAGGTGAAGTCATAGAGATGCCGACAGGATCAACTGTCTTGGATTTTGCTTTTGAAATATCAGATGACGTCGGTTGTCACTGCGTTGCGGCTAAAGTAGATAGAGAATTCTCGCCTCTATCGGCAGTATGTGCAACTGGTCAGGTTATTGAAATTATTACTTCTGAAAGCTCGAGCCCATCGCGTTCATGGCTTAATATTGTGAAATCAAGTAAGGCTCGTACTACTTTAAAAGCTGTCTTCGCAAAGAAAAAAATCGAAGAGTCTATTGTTCTGGGTAAGAAGTTATTTATCAAAGCTATGAAGGATCTATCGATCGATAGCTCAACAGTCGATATGACAAAAATTTTTGCATGCCTCCCTAAGATACATGGTGATGTCACAGAAGAAGACTTTTATGGCATGATTGGAACAGGGGATATAAGCTCATCAGAGATTTGTCATTTGTATATTGACAGTCATGGTGCGCATGTGGGCCAAGTTGACATATCCTCTCTTGCTATCACAGGGGCAGAAGGAATGGCAATTGATTACAGCAGTTGCTGTCGCCCGATACCAGGTGATCAGATTGCTGGGATCATAAAATCAGGTTCAGGGGTCATTATTCACCGTGGCAGTTGCCGTATGGCCAAAAGGCTATTGAGAGCAAAGGATTTTCAGGAAATAGCGGTGTGCTGGTCGCCACATGTGGTTGGAGAGTTTGAAACAATTTTGCGTATTGAGGCAATCAATCAACGCGGCGTTTTAGCATCTATTGTAGTTACAATATCTGATTTTTGTCAGAATATAGAGGATGTTTATATAGATAGCTATACTTCAGACTCAGCTGTTGTTAAGGTCAAGCTTTCTGTGACAGGACGTGGGCAAGTGGCCAAAGTGTTGCGTCAGCTTCGCAGATTACGGCAGGTGTTGTCTGTCAAAAGAAATCTGGAGGATGATGAATGATTGTGATTTGCGGTTCTGGCTTTGCAGGTTATACCACAGCTGAAAAAATAAGAAAAACACAGCCAGATGTTCCAATAACGATTGTGACAGATACAGATGGCTCTTTTTTTCCTAAGCCGCAGCTTTCTGTAAGCTTTGATAAACAGAAATCGATGGATGATTTAATCACTCAGTCGGCTGTTGCCAAAGCTGAGAGGTTGGATTTAACAGTACATGCCAATCAAGAAATTCAATTGATAGACACAGAAAGGCAACAAGTGATTTCTGATGGGATGTCTTTAGCCTATGATACGTGCGTGTATGCCATGGGCTCACACGCAATACCTTTGCGGGCAGAGGTGGATCCGCAAGCACAAGATGCTGTTCATGTGCTCAATAGCCTCATGGATTATAATCGGGTACTATCGGCGCTCAGCCGTTACGATCGGTGCCGTGTAGGGGTGATTGGTTGTGGGCTGATTGGTTATGAGCTGATTGCGACACTCAATCGATACGGCGCTCAGGTCACAGCCTTTCATGATCAACGCTGGATGCTCAATCAATTACTGCCAGAGGAAGGCCAGCAGTACGCCACTGATGCTGTACAGAGTCAGTGCGAATATTATCCGGAATTTCTGACAGAACGTATCACACGGTCTGATCAAGGCCTTATAGTTAGCAATGGTGAGCATGAGGTGGAAGTGGATCAGGTGATTGTGGCCATTGGTGTGCGCGCAAATACATTGTGTGCTCAAAAGTCTGGGTTCATTACAGATCGTATGGGCGTTGTGGTGAATGAAGTGGGTCAAGTCCAAGGCATGGACAATATTTGGGCGGTGGGTGATTGCGTATCACTCAATGGTCATAGTTTCAAATACATTGCTTTTGGACGGTATATGGCAGATGTTATTGCTCACAATATGTTTACTCAACAGAGGCAGTCTCTGACTCATAAACCTTTTCCGTATACAGTTAAATCAACAATATGCCCGGTATCTGTGATGGGCATTCCGGATAATGGTTTGGCATGGGACTGGGAGATTACTGATACAAGTTTAGTGGGTATGCAATACAGTGATGGAAAACTTAAGGCCTGGTGTTTGTGTGGTGATGATAAAGCACTCAAAGCCAAACTCACACAGAGTCTTGCATCACCCGTTCATACGAGTTGACTGCGGTACTTCATTAACTTATGGACGATGTCCAGGGTCTTGTTTTCTGGGTCATTTGTGGGATTGTACTCAGCAATTTCGATGGCTGCTGTTTTTTTGCATAATAAGGATTGCCATAAGGTTAATAAGTCATGACTACGGATTCCACCAGGTTCTGGGGTATTGACACCAGGGGAGTCATTAGGGTCGATGACATCAAGATCGAGGGATATTCCAAAAGCATCATTGCCAAGCCATTCTTGAACTTTAGTTATCACTGATTTAACGCCCAATTCATTAAATCTTTTTTGATCAATAACTTCCACCCCTAGTTTTTTGTAGAGTTGCTGTTCACATTTTTCATAGGAGCGTGTTCCTATGACGAGTAAGTTTTCAGGTTTTAGGGCATTGACTAAGGGAGATTGATCGTGATGAAAGGCAAACTCACCAAGTAAATAGGCCAAGGGCATGCCGTGGATATTTCCTGATGCAGTATTACTGGGGGTGTGTGCATCGAGATGGGCATCAATCCACAGCAGTTTTAATCCAGGAAATATATCAAAGTGCCCCTGCCAGTATCCCATAGCAGATGAGTGGTCTCCTGAAAGAAGGATCTGTTGGGGGTTGTCAATAACAGCTTGGTAAAGTCTGTTTTTGTCATTGGTGATAGACTTTATTGCATCCAGCCTAGAGAGAGTACTTTGAGGCATAATGACAGACGATACAGGCGTTGGGAATTGACAGGCATAGTACAGAGGTCCTAAGCAGCCGCGGTAATCGTTTGTTCCTTGAGCAGAGGCATAGAGTATCATAATTATGGCCAGTTAATACTTCGCTCTTTGGGGCCTACATAAAACTGTCTTGGTCGGTATATCGGCTGTTTGCTTTCTATTTGCTCATTAAGATGTGCGAGCCAGCCCACAGTTCTTGAGATAGAGAAAATGACTGTAAACATGTTAGCAGGAATCCCCAATGCTTTGAGAATAAGCCCAGAATAAAAGTCGATATTTGGGTATAAGTGTCTTTCTTTAAAATAATCATCCTTCAATGCAATCTCTTCCAGTCTAAGAGCAAGATCAAAAATAGGGCTGTTCAGTTTTTTTTCAGCAATAAGCTTGTGACATAGCTTTTGAATCACACGGGAGCGTGGGTCAAAGTTTTTGTACACTCGGTGACCAAATCCCATCAATCGTGTTGGATCATTGCGGTCTTTTACTTTAGCTAAGTAGGCCGGAATATTATCGGGATGACCAATGTCCTCTAATTGTTTGAGGGCAGCTTGGTTGGCACCACCATGGAGCGGTCCCCACAGAGCGGCTATTCCTGAGGCTATGCATGCATACATATTGGCCCCGGTTGAAGCAGCTACGCGCACAGCTGTTGTGGAGGCATTAAACTCATGTTCTGCATGAAGTGTGAAAATAGTGTCGAATGCTATTGTTTCTACTGCAGAAAAGGCATAGTCTTCAGAGGGAACAGAGAATAGCATATGAAGAAAGTTCTCAGAGAATGATAGATTATTTTGAGGGTAGACGAAAGGTTGGCCAATGGCATATTTATAGCTCATAGCTGCAAGCGTGGGCATTTTTGAAAATATACGCATTGTGTTGAGATAGAGGTTCTCCTTATCATGTATGTCAAGCTCATCATGATAGAAAGAGGATAATGCTCCCACAACGCCTACCATGATAGACATAGGGTGACTGTCTCTTTTAAAGCCATTATAGAAGTTGATGAGTTGTTCTTGTACCAAGGTGTGGTTTTTTCTTTGCTCTTCGAATAAGTCAAGTTCTTGCTTATTAGGCAGCTCTTTTTTGAGAATCAGATAAGCTACCTCAGTAAAGGTGCAGTTTTCTACAAGTTGCTCAATGGGGTATCCTCGGTAGGTAAGAATCCCTTTTTCTCCATCAATAAAGGAGATAGAAGATTCACCGCAAGCAGTGTTTTTAAGGGATGGGTCGTAGATATTGGCGCCAGTGGATTGTTTGATTTTAGCAGCGTCAAGAAATAATCCGCCTTGGCTGTCTGTATACGAGTCAGTGGTGTCTGGGTTCACTTTAAGTATTCTCCGTCATTGAGATTTTCTTAAAGGCATATTAACACAATTAATGTCAGTTTTGTACCCCTATGAACAGAGGCAGTCAAAGGATAGATTTTCTAAGTCGAACACACCAAGATTTATACAACAATCTAAGAGAGAGACTTGTCAGCCCTCATGTCCCCTGTATGCCCTAATCATAGCACCGAGATGGTCATACAGAGTATTGCTGCGAGCGGGTTGCTGGTGAAGAAAGAAAAGGGTGCTGTATTGAAGTTGTAAGCAATGCCCAGGCCCAAAGGCAGAGGTGTTGATTCAAAGTCAATCTGAAAAGGGGCACTTTTATACCTTTTAGGGTGAGATAAGTCAGTGCTTAGAACACTGCAATGAAGGTTGACACAATATTGATTGGCGTAATAACAAGTGCTCAGAAGCTGTGAGATAGGCTAAAGAAGGGGTGATCTTCAGTTTGGAAATAATATGGTCATAGTCCTCATCATGGAAATAGTATGGAATAGAAATACAGCGGCCTTTATAAAATATCAGTGGGAC
Source organism: uncultured Gammaproteobacteria bacterium (assembly GCA_964568795.1). Lineage (GTDB taxonomy): Bacteria > Pseudomonadota > Gammaproteobacteria > Comchoanobacterales > Comchoanobacteraceae > CAZMRQ01. The sequence goes on from CAZMRQ010000003.1 coordinate 47,422, forward strand.
ATAAGTCCTCACCCATGGAGGGCAGCTAATTTGTTGAAAAAACTTTTTTAGTTGAATACGGCATTTTTTACCAATATCAATGAGGGTTTTGTGCGGCAGGTCTCTATGTATAGTGAGCTCAGGGGAAGCATTTTTGACATGTATCTTGGGGCTTGGTAGTGGACTTGGTTGTATATAAAGCATTTGTTGGTAGGAATATACTGTATATGAGCCTAAATGGTATGTTCCATAGGGTTTATTGAGTAATGCTATGCAGCCAGTAATATGGCCTTGAGAGATGTTTTTTGAGGTGTGCTCATGCAACCATCTTTTGATTAATTCACCCCTCATCCATGTGGTGCAACTTTTAGGGAATCCAAGCCACTGACTTCGTGAGTGAGAACAATACAGTTCATCAATATGTTGTTGCAAGTATGCATTGGCCTGGTGCCAGTGCGATAGGCTTGTTTTGCATCCTTGACGGTATTGTGGAAAGTGTTGCTCAATTATTGGGAGTAATTTATGGCGTATGCAGTTACGGCTATATTGTAAGTCATCATTGCTTTTATCGTGAAAAAAGTCTAGGTTTTTTTCTTTTGCATATGCAATAATTTGATTTCGCCCAATCTTTAGTAAAGGTCTAATAATTAGCACGTTTTCATGGGTCCTTTGCTCAGGCATTCCAGAGAGTGCTTGCAGGCCAGATCCTCTTATAAAATTGAATAGAACGGTTTCTAGTTGATCATCAAGATGATGGCCAAGTAGAAGTTGTGATTTTTCAGGAAGTTGACCGAATGCGTGATAGCGGTGCTGACGCATGTCAGACTCACTGTGGCATGCATGTGCGGGTGGTGGAACCAGAGTGAGAGACAATTGCAGGTTATGAGCTAATTGTTTAGAAAAATCCGCCATTTCTCGGCTTTGTGTGCTGTCATGGTGCATGATGTGGATAAGCTGAGGTGAAGGAAAGCCTCTTGTAAGGGCGTACTGATGCCATAGATGTGTGAGCACAACTGAATCAATCCCTCCACTTAGTCCTATCCAGCACTGACGTGGATAAATAGTGTGATCGCAGAATGTGAAAAATTCTTCAACCCATTTGATCATAGCGTTGTCTTCTTTTCTGCAAAAGTGCATCTGGTGGGATGTCCTTCAAGGTTTGATAAGATGAAAGAATAAAGTCTTTGACAGTGTGAGCTGTTTGAGCCATGTTCATGTGAGCGCCAAACTCAGGCTCAGGTAAAACTGTATCAATAATGCCTTGTTCAAAAAGAGAGGGAGCGGTGAGTTTCATAGACTCGGCGGCCTGAGGAGCATATTGGCTGTCTTTCCAAAGTATAGCTGCGCAGCCTTCAGGTGATATGGCAGAAAAAACAGCATATTCGAACATAGCAATGGTATCACAGGTGCCTATGGCAAGTGCGCCACCGGACATGCCCTCTCCGAGTATAATGCTAATGACAGGAGTTTTGAGCTGGCAAAATTCAAAAATATTGCGTGCTATAGCTTCACTTTGATTACTCTCTTCTGCTGCTACAGTGGGTAGAGCGCCGGGTGTGTCAATAATTGTGATTAAGGGGATCTTGAACTTTTCTGCAATTTTAGCACAACGCAAGGCTTTTCTAAATCCAGCAGGTGAGTTCATGCCAAAATGACATTGCATTTTTTCCTCGGGTGTGCGCCCTTTCTCTTGGCCACAGATCACCATAGGTTGATCGTCTAGCATAGCAAGCCCACACATCATAGATGGATCATCAGGACTATGGCGGACACCAGATAAGGGAACATAAGAACGGGTTATATTTTGAATGATGTCTCGTGTGCGAGGGCGCTCAGGGTGCCTAGCGATGTGGCAAATTTGCCAGGGTGTCAGTTGTTTATAGAGGGACAGTTTTTGTTGGTGGATTTGTTCTTTGAGTTTTTTTATTTCATTGCTGTGCATGCTAGTAGCATGACGGAGGTTATCCAACTGAGTCATCAGTGGTTCGATGCTCTGCTCAAAAGGCATGCAGTATTCTCTCATTTTCTCACCTATAATCTTTAATGAGCATTATGCTTGAGTGAAACTCATTCTGCAAGTTGTTAAGGAAGAAGGGGTGTGATAGCATGAATGGATAAGGGAGTTTTTATGTATAGATCATGGTCGATCGCAGTTGTGGGCTACAGTGTCGTTGTCGTGTTTTTTGTATTGGCATCCATTGGGGGTCTTTCAAATTCTTTGCATCACTATTATGAAATAAATACAGCTGATTTGTCCTTTTTAAATACTGTCAATAATACAATGATGCTTGTCGCTTCATTAGTTGTGGGCCCACTTACTGCCATTTATGGTCCTCGGAGCTTATTGAAATTAGGTGGGCTTAGTATGGTTATAGGCTCTGTTTTATTTTTTGTGATGGCCTTTAAGGTATTATTAGTCTCTCGTGTGTTTATTGGTTTTGGCGCAGGTATTATATATACCTCGGCAGTCGCTTATTTGAATCAATTGTTATCTCGTAGTCACTTTGCGTATGTGTTGGCAGCGATATCAGCTGTTGGATCGGTATGTTCAGGCCTGGCTGTTGGTCCAGTAGCGTCTTTTATAGATAAATATGGTTTTAGTGTTTTTTTACAGATTCATTTGTGTCTCGTGTCGGCGCTTTGGTTAGGTTCATTTGCCATTGAGAAGTTAAGACGCACGAGTAAGTCGTCGCCAGGATTTATGAAAAGCATCTATAGATTGACAAAATATGCACGTGATAAAAATATCATATCAGCTGCGTATGTGGCTGCAGTAGCAGGTTTGGTGCGAGGAGTGCTAGCGGCAGTGTATGTTTTTCCTTATCTTAATCTAATCAACAATTCTGCTGTAAAAACGTCATTAGAAAACGCGGAAGCTGCCTTTATCGTTATGGCAGGAAACGCTATTGGCCAGTTTGTTTGGCCAATTCTTTCAGTTAATTTGTTACGCACATGCTCCATTATGAGAATTGCTTCTGTAGGCATGGGCACGTGTTTATTAATATTTACATTTATCAATCATTTTTGGATTGAGTTTTTTCTTTTATTAATAATAGGGATATTCTCTGGTGGGATAGGGTCTGTCTATGCAGTGTATATCAAGAAGCTTGTTGATGTGAGAAAATACCCCTCTTGTTTGGCATTGATGTTTTTAGTCGCAGGAGTCTTATTATCCTCTATTCAATTTTTGCTTAGCTTTGTATTTTATTTACTTCCTGAGGTTGAAGCATACAAGGTGGTTTTTGTGGTTATTACTGTCTTCTTTTTCTCAGCATACTGCGCTACTTTTGCGATGAAACAAGAGCATTAAGAGTCCTTGTTAAATAGAAACAAGCGACACGATTCATTAAGACGTTCTATAGCTTTGCTATCCATAGGATCAAGACGGTACTCGTTGATTAGTTTTGTTTGCTCACGTAGCCATAGCTGCCAGGCATTCTCAGAGATATGATCAAATATTTTCTGTCCTAGATCTCCAGGCATAGGTATGCGTGTGAGCCCTTTTCTTTGCTCATTGTAGTAGTGGCAATTAACGATTCTCTCTGACATAACTGTTTTCCTTTTTGCAGTCATATATTAGCTTGATTCATCATTAATAACAACAGGGTCAATAGCTGCATGCCGTTGCTTTTTTAAAATTGATATGCATTTTTCTAATAGTGTGCTTTTAGGGATACTGTTGTCATTTATATGAACCCAAATAAGGGTGTCATGAGTCATAGGGGCATGATTAACAAAAGTAAAATGCGGGTGAACTGTGATAATCCGGTGAGAAAGGATGTGCTTGAAGGACAGAGGATGTGGGCATTGTTCTTTTGCCTTTTTTGGCAACCAAGTGTCAGCCCATAAGGCATTTGACGGTTGTTTTTCAAGTTGGATATACTGACCATCCGTAACAATATTAAAATACAAAGAGATTTTTTGTGCTTTTTTCCGTGGATTTTTGGCAGGAATACTGTCCCATAAGTCATTTATAGATGTATGGCATGTTTGCTTTATCGGACATTCGTGGCATTGCGGGGATTTAACATGGCAGAGTGTTGCGCCTATATCCATCAGTGCTTGGCTGTATACGCGGTGATTTGTTTTGGGTTGATGACTTTCTGCAATTGACCAAAGGCGCTTTATTGTTAGTGTCTCACTCACAGGAGAACTGATTCCTTCATGACGCATGAGAACACGTTTGACGTTTCCATCAAGAATAACACCGCGTTTATTCATTGCCAAGGAAAGGATAGCGCCAGCAGTTGAACGGCCAACTCCGGGAATACTCAGAAGTGATTCGAGGTTGTTTGGCCATTTTCCCTTCAGGTCATGGGAGATATAGTGTGAGCCTTGGTGAAGATACCGTGCACGCCTATAGTACCCTAGCCCAGACCAAAGTGTTAGCACTTCTTGCAGGTCACTTTTGGCAAGTGAGGCACAATCAGGGAACTGATTGATAAATCGAGGAAAGTAGTGGAGCACAGTTTGAACAGTTGTTTGTTGTAACATCACTTCAGATACCCAAACTCTGTAAGGATTGATATCATTTTGCCAAGGGAGGTGATGGCGGCCATGCTTTTTGTGCCATTGTATGATCTTAGATGCAATCTTCATAGTTGTGTTAAGAAATCTTCATGATATCATAGCCAAAATATGGGAACTTCTCAATGTCAGAACAGAAACGTTTTTTTACAACATCAAAACGGCAAGGGCGATTAACACAACGCCAGCAAGTTATTATTGAAAATCAACTGGGTCATGAGTTTGTTGTATTGCCGGATGATGTGAGTCAATGGGTGCGGGATAAAGAAAATCCAGTTATTGAGGTTGGTTTTGGTATGGGGAAATCTCTTTATGAAATGGCTCAATTAAATCCACATGAAAGCTACTTGGGTATTGATGTGTATAAGCCGGGTGTGGCAGCTCTATTAAATCTACTTATCGAGCAACCCCTGACTAATTTACATGTTGTGCATGCAGATGCTTTGAGCATTTTTGCTGGATTGCCAAGCTGTTCTCTTGCGCGCATACAGTGCTTTTTTCCAGATCCATGGCCCAAGAAAAGGCATCGAAAAAGAAGAATTATTCATACTGATTTTTTGCAGATGGCTTGCCGTGCATTAAGAAGACAAGGTTATTTTTATGTGATCACAGATTGGCAAGATTATGCAGATGATTTGTATCAAACAGTCGATCAATCTTGGACAAGAGTGGAACATAGCTTGGGTATTGAAAGACCCTGTACTAAATATGAGTCTCGAGGCCGTGCTTTAGGGCATCAGATTTATCATTGTCTCTTTCAAAAGAATTAGATCTGAGGGCGTCGATGCCATAGAACCGGTGCCGCTGATACAACTTGGCAATGATGCATCTCTGTTATATCATCCACCATTCGATTTAATGAGAGCAGGTGGTAATGGTCGGGGATGTCGGTTAATTTGAGAAGTCTTAAAATAACGCCATGATCTTTGGTATGTATAATGCAATTTCTCATATGAGCTTTCACTATATTTTCGTTGAAATAACGTACGCCTGCGACAATGTCTCCGATCTGAAACAGAGGTTCCATATGGTGTTCATCAACAATCAGCTCTACGGCTTCGTTGTTTTGCTCTTTGAAGAATTCAAGCTCAGATTTGATTTCAGGGATGCTTTCAGATAATTCTTTATAGGTGCTTTCATTGATTTTTGAAGTTTTTGGAGGGTCTCCTTCACCAAAACGTAGCCAGTTAATACTTGATGTCACTCCTTCAGCGTTGGCTGCCAGGCAAAGCCGCTTCGCTCCTTTTTCAGATAGAGGGTACCGGTTCGATTCCCAATTTTGTATTGTGCCGCGTGGGATGCCATAGCGTTTAAACAAATCAGAACGGGACAAGCCTATTGCTTGTCTGAGATATAAAACTCGATTTGTGATGTTCTGACTCATACTACTATCATAATAGCAGATGAATTGACTGTCCAGTTTATAGGAAAATGATAGTATTTTAGTTTCTATATACACTGTTAGTTTTTATTTTATATCGCAGATGTGAATAGAATGATAACAGTGTTATTAATCGATCAGGTCTAAGTGTTGCCATTGACAAAAACCATGGGTGGATTCTCTAATGGATGTTTTATTATAAGTTCAATTTCACCTTCCCATAAAATGCATCATTCTCGGATGATTTTGTTAGGCTGGGTTTTGTTGTCATGTCTCAACGAGTTGATAAATGTGAGTCATAAATGTTTGGTTGAAGTTAAGAGCATGCTTCTTGAAAGAAATTCTTTGATTTTCGATAGACAAATAGTCCCTCAGCTGAGGAAGTTGACAAAATTGCCTAATTGTTTTTATATCAAGACCAGTACGCGAAGAGATGTCAGCTATCTCGACAGTTCCTGGCATGCGTGACCTATTAAGGAAGTACTCACATAAAGCCTCTTGTGGGGTTATATGTGTGATTTGTGCAGTTGCACTTTGGCTAAGCAAATAATGTTTGGGGCTCTTAATAGTTTGCCGTCTCATTAAAGATGAGCCACGCCATTTACTATGTGCACCTGCACCGATACCAATATAGTCACCAAATGACCAGTAATTGACATTGTGTAAGCATTTCTTGTCGCGGGTGTATGCAGAGACTTCATAGGCCATATATCCATTTTTACGCAATAGGTCTTTTCCAGTGAAGTAGATCTTTTCACTGTCATCGTCGGGAGGACAATTGGGTGGATGATGATAGAAGTATGTGTTTGGCTCGAGGGTGAGTTGATACCATGATATGTGCTCAGGCTGACAATCAATCGTTGTTTGCAAATCCTTCATAGCTTGCTCGAGGCTTTGATCAGGCAGTGCAAACATTATGTCAAGATTGATGCGTTCAAATCCAGCGGCAGTTGCTTTGTGGTAGCATTCCAAAGCCGTTGCGCTATCATGGATACGACCTATTTTGATAAGACTTGCATCATTAAAAGATTGCACACCCAGTGAGAGTCTGTTAATACCAATAGAGCGGTATGATGAGAAATCAGGGGAGGAGCCGGGATTGGCTTCAATAGTAATCTCACAATCAGCTGTTATATGCCAGTGCTGTGCTATATAGTCCAGTAAGCGGCCTATACTGCGTGCATCAAATAATGAGGGTGTTCCTCCGCCAAGAAAGATAGAGCTTACCTGTGGTGTTGAACCATAGATCTGTTCAACCTCATGGCATTCTTTAATCAGGCGATCAATATAGTCATCTTGAGGCAAATGGCCTTTAAGTGCATGAGAGTTAAAGTCACAATAGGGGCATTTTTGTATACACCAGGGAAAGTGAATATAAAGGCCTACTGACATGAGATCCACTGCCTTTCTGTCAGTCCAAAATGATTGACGTCAATAAGCTTGCCTTGAAATGCACGGTATTCCTTGAGTGTTCCTTCATAGCTGAAATGTGCGCGTTTAAGCGTTTTGGAGGCAGGCTCATTATGCGTCAATGTTAATGCATCGATTCTATTGATGTGCATCTTGGAGAATGCATGGGCAGCAATGGTTTTAATCGTTGTGGACATAATACCACGACCCTTATAGTGTGAGTGTAAATCGAAAGCAATTTCAGCACGGCGATGGGCAGTAAGAATACTCTCAAATCCACAGCACCCAATCATGCTGTCCTGTTCATTGCATATTGCCCAGAAAATTCCTTTGTCATCGTAGTGAAAGCGTCGAAGGTAATGACATGATTTTCGTGCTTGCGTGAGGGACGTGTTTTGCAGAAAATCGGGTAGGTAGGGTCTGACGGTAGGGTCCTGAGCAATCGCACACCATTGTTCAGCATCTCGGAGCTGGACTTCACGTAAGGATAAGCCATTAAGGGGCAAGTCTAGATCGGGAAACCTTTTTAGTAATTTAAACATATGTAAGTTGAATATCTAAGAAATAACACTATTATATGTGGTATTGATGTGAATACAATAGGTAAAGAATGATAGTATGTGGTATTGAGACGTCCTGTGATGAGACAGCCATCGCATTATGGAGTGATGAAGGTTTATTGGGTGAGGCCCTTTACAGCCAAATTAAACAGCATCGGCCCTATGGGGGTGTTGTTCCAGAAATTGCTGCACGGGACCATTTACGCATATTGCCTGAGTGTTGGCAGGAAGTCTGTCGGCAGACAGGTGTGTCTATTCAGGACATTGATTCATTTGCATATACAGCCGGTCCAGGTTTAGTGGGCTGTTTATTAACCGGTCAGTCATTTGCTCAAGGCCTTTCAATTGCTTCAGGAAAATCATTGCAAGCCATTCATCACCTTGAAGGCCATTTAATGAGCGTCGTTATAGGCGAGCCTGATTGGCATGATACTTTAAAGCAATTGCCACCATTTTTGGGGTGTTTGTTTTCTGGCGGGCATTGCATGATATTGGCAGTAAGTGAATGGGGGAAGTATGAGGTCATTGGTTCAACATGTGATGATGCTATTGGTGAAGCTTTTGATAAAGTAGCAAAAATGATGGGGTTGGCTTATCCTGGTGGACCAGAACTTGCAAAATTAGCGGTCTCTGGCCAGGTGGTTTACGATCTACCTAGACCAATGATTCATAGTGGCGATGCGATGATGAGTTTTAGTGGTTTAAAAACAGCTTGCCGTCAGGTGTGGTTGAAATCATCAAAGTCAGACCAGGTCAAAGCAGATCTGGCCGCTAGTTTTCAAGCTGCGTGTGTGGATGTTTGTGTTCGAAAGATAAAGTATGCTGTTGATAAAACAGGAATTGATAGGGCAGTTATTTCGGGTGGTGTTAGTGCTAATAGGCTATTACGTCAGTCTCTTTCTGAGTTAAGCTCTCAATACGGTTATAACATGGTATACCCAAGTCTTAAGTATTGCACAGATAATGGGGCGATGATTGCTCTTGCGGGGTGGTGGCGACATAAGAGTGGGAATATGCTATCGATTTCGGATGTTCGTTCGAGGTGGCCGTTAGCTAGCCTTGGCATTTAATCTCTTGAAGTCATGGCGGTGACGCCAGGTGGCTACTGCAGATACAATAAATAAGATGAGTGCAGCTTGATGGTTTTGTGGCCATAATGAGGGGACAGAAAGCATTGTTATACCCCAGATGGTCCCAATAAGGCTTGTGGCAATAGAGGCAATGTAAACGAATCTTTGGCAGCAGAGCATAGTGATTAGCCAAATGCTTGTCATAACAACGGCTAAGAGTGGATCAATAGCGAGCAAACAGCCTACGCCTGTGGCAATTCCTTTGCCACCATGGCCTTGCAGAAAAATGGAATAGCAGTGTCCTAGCATGATGGCAAGAGAACAGGTAGGCAATAACCAGACTGATGTATCTGTCAACATTAACACAGCAAATAATGTGACATACGCTTTGGTTATATCGCATGCCAAGACTGCCAGAGAGATAATTTTGCTTTGCCGACTTACATTCGTTGTCCCAGGGTTCATTGTCCCGTAGTGACGTGGATCTTTAAGTGCATTAATACGGCATAGCCATACTGCAAAGGGGAGGGATCCAGCTAAGTAACACAGAAATACAATAGCTATATCGATCATCACTTGCCTTGTTTAAAACAACACATTAACACATGATCCCTTTAAAATAAAGAAGACAGTTAAGTTGCTTGAATTCAGTCTATTAAAATTAATACTTGAATATATGTTATTTGTTAAGTAAAATGTGGCATTTATACAATAGATACAGAAACAATGTGGAGTGGCAAAGAAAATCAAAGTGACTTGGGTGGATCAGCTGATGTATTACGCGGGAGAATCTGTGAGCATAGATGGGCACTATTAGAGCCACTTATACTGGCAGTTAAACAGCAGGACAGAGAAGGGGTAATAAATCTATTAAAGAAAGAGTGTCGGCATAACGATTTTAATTATATTTTAGCTAAAAAATGTTTCTCATCAATGAATGTGCCTCTGATTCAGATAATACGCCAATTTTTTAGCAGCATTGTGAATGATTATGTGGATTCGGATAGGCCCATGTCCCAGGGGTATTATACTCTGATTCATTTGGACATAGACCCTAATTTAGATGAGTGCCGTGAAACAGTGAGAAAATTATTAGTGGCAGCTCTAGACAGGAACGATTTTGATATTATTTACCATCTAGTCAATGCACAGAAAAGATGGGTGCAAGAGCTTATCAAGCCCTCTACATCAGTTCTTCAGGATGGCTTAATGAGGTGCAATAACATCAATATGCTTGCACTGTTGATTGACTTAATAGAACCTGACTTGATAAATCTGTACACCCCCCCGTTGTTACAGTGTGCACTGACTTATAGTGAAGATGTTAGCCCTTCTCAAAACTGGAAGATGTTTGTTTCCAGAGATCTGATAGAAATGCTTGTGGAAAAGGGTGTCGATGTCAATGCAAAAATGACTGGGATGACAGCGCTTCATTATGCTGTTGAAAACGGCAATAAGGTGGCGGTGGATTCATTGCTACGTTGTCATGCCGATTACAAAATCACAAATCAATGTGGGGAGAATGCATTGGATGTTGCAATAAAAAACAATATGCTTTCCAGTGCATTAGATTTGCTCGACCGTGGCGCCCAACCAAGTCAGAGAGGGGCTCTTCATAGAGCGATTAGCAAGGGTTACTATGATGTGGTTAAACGACTTTGCCATCATTCTCGTGTGAATGATTTCTTTAATGGAATGTCTGTCATGATGAGGGCTGTTTACTATTTTAATAGTATGAATGAGAAATCTGTAAGAATAATAGATGAATTGTTGAGTTCGCCTTTTTTACAATTGGCAGCTAAAGATGACAACGGGAGTTATCTCTTGCATGTTGCTGCTCAGTTAGGCAAGTATCCATTGATTTTTAAGTTACTAGCCCATAATGCATCCCTTATCTATTCTATAGATAACACAGGACGTTCATGGATTGACTATTTAAATAAAGGCAATGAATATATTAAAAATAAACTCTTGGATCATCTTAATGCTTTTTCTGTCAGATCACAAAATTTAACTCCTGAGACGCTTGTTTCTCTCAATAGGCTAGGTATTTTTAAACTTGCACGAGGCGGTCAATCTCCTAAGCAGTTGCTGACTCAAGGTAACTACCAACCTATGTTGTAAATATGGTTGTTCCTTTTTTTTGTGTGTTGCGTAAAAACTTGACCTGCCCATAAAGATAGATCACTCTATGGAATATTTATTTCGGGTTTGTCATGTCAGTTATGTCAGATATTCAGTCACTGTTTATTAGTGATAATCAAGTTGAATCATTTGCTAATGTTTTTTTATGGGTAGGGATTGCTGCAATTTTCGGTTTTACATCTGTTTCACTGCTCATGTGGTTAGGGTTGTTTCTCTGGGCAACACAATTGAAATTTCTTCAGAGATTAAAGAGTGTGTCTCAAGAACCCGTTTTTTTGACGGGGCTTATGTGGATCGTGTGGTTATGCATATCTCTGTGTTTTCACCCCAGCAAATGGGGCAATTCTTTGTCAGAAGTGATGCTTCAGTCTCAACGTGTATTAATCGGCATGTTGTTGTGTGCAATTCCATATACAAAAAAGCAGTACAGAGGGGCTTTTGTACTCATGTGTATAGGGCTAGTTTTTGCTGACATAAAGATTATTTTTGCACTAAAGACTGGTCTCTTTAATCGATCTAATATAGTGCAGTTAAGTGTTTTAAGTGCTCTGTTTATTGTGTTGTGCTGGCAGCAGAGATCACAGACTAAACAAGTTGCTTTCTACGATTGTTGCGCATTGTTTTTAATGATATACCTGTTTTTTTTCAACCCAGAAAGGACAGGTCTTGTGGTATTTGGCTTATTGGCATTGTATTTTATTTATCAACAATACCCACATCTGCTCTCATCAGCCAAACTCTGGGTAGGCGCTTTCCTATTAGGGCTTCTGATTCTATTTAATACACATGTAGGTATGAGAATGTTTGTCATGTTTGATGAGATATTGCATTTCCATCAACACAATAATGTGGTTACATCAGTCGGTGCGCGTTTGGCCTTTTATGGAGTTGTAAGTGACATTATAAAGCAATCACCCTGGTGGGGTCTTGGTTTGGGAGGGTTTGTCAACTATTTTCCAACGACAACAGTGGGGCAAACGATGGCGAGCGTCCATATGCATTTGGCCAATCCGCATCAAAACTTTCTTGCTATTTTAGCAGATGAAGGGATTCTAGGCTGCACAGTATTTATTTTGGTTATGGCATCACTGTGGCTTATAAAATACCGTGATCGTATTTCTGCAAGAGTTGTATGGATTGCATTCTATTTTGGCGGCCTGATGAATACATTTTGGTATGATAGGCAAATGCTTTTGCTGTTGTTTATTCTTCTTGCTTTTTTTTACAAGTATTCGTTGGCTGAAGATTGAGTCGGCGTTGACGTTGAGTTAGATCAGTAATATCGCCCTCAAGTTGACCACAAGCGGCTAGAATATCCGGCCCTCGCGAGCGCCGGACAGTGGTGGTGATTTTGTGTTTGACAGTGATGCTAGCAAATGTATTTATAGTGGCATCGCTGCTACGTGTATATGGCAATTCAGGTGCACTATTGAAGGGGATGAGGTTGAGCTTGCAGTGAGGAATTGTTTGCAGCAGTTTGACTAATTCTTTAGCATGATGGGGCTGGTCATTAATCCCTTCCAGCATCACATATTCAAAGACTATGCCCCGTTTATTATCAAAGTATTCCCGGCATGTTTTCATTAGAGTAGTCAGTGGAAATCTTTTGTTAATTGGAACAAGCTGATTTCTAAGCTCATCATTAGGGGCATGCAATGAGACAGCTAAAGCACAGGGTGAGTTGAGTTTAAGTCTTTGCATAGCTGGGACAAGACCTGAGGTACTCACTGTGACTTTGTATTTTGAGAGTCCATATGCGTGATCGGACAAAAGCAGGTTGAGGGTGGGGTAAAGCGCTTTTTCGTTAGCAAGTGGCTCCCCCATTCCCATAAATACAATATTGGTAATGGGTTGATGATCTGGTTGCAGTTCTTGTAATCGCAGCTGTGCTTGTTTGACTTGCCCGATAATTTCATCGGCACGTAGGTTTCTGTTTAACCCCTGTTTTCCAGTCAAGCAAAATGAGCAATTAAGTGCACAGCCTGCTTGGGACGACACACACAGAGTCCCACGATTTTTCTCAGGGATATAAACTGTTTCAATAGCGTTTTTACTGTCTACTTTAAAGAGCCACTTAATTGTTCCATCTTGACTGCATGACTCATGTAGAATATCAGGGTAAACAATAGTGAAGTGTTCAGTGAGTTTAGTACGTAGCTGACGACTTAAAGAGGTGATGTCATTAAAATCACGGCAGGATTTTTGATGTATCCACTGAATAATCTGAGCCGAGCGGTAACTCGGCTCACCCATCCCTGCAAGGATCGTACCAAGTTGGCGTTGATCATATTGCAGGATATTTGTCATGACATAACTATTTCTGTGGGCTGAAAGAAAAATTCAATTTCAGTGCGTGCATTTTCTTGTGAGTCAGAACCATGGACAGCATTGGCATCAATGTTTTTAGCAAAATCACGGCGTATAGTGCCAGGGGCTGCATCTTTGGGGTTTGTTGCGCCCATGATTTTACGGTTGCGCGTCACAGCGTCTTTGCCCTGTAATACCATCACTACAACGGGGCCAGACGACATGAAAGTAATCAGTTCGTCATAAAAAGGACGTTCTTTGTGAACAGCATAAAAATCACCAGCCATGTTTTTGCTTAGCTTGAGCATTTTCGCTGCAGCAACACTTAGTCCAGACTTTTCAAAATAGCTGATAATGTTGCCTATATTGTTATTTTCCACTGCATCCGGCTTGATGATGGAAAGTGTGCGTTCAATCATATGTTTATCTCCAATTTTGTGTAGTATACTTCATATCATTCAGAAGTCCAGCTGTCAGAGCAAGAATATAGAGAGAAGTGGTGAACAAAAAACAGCGGTGAGTATTTGTTCAATCACACTATGAAAAATGATGATACTAGTTGTGTATTAGTTCCATTATTGTTAGGATACTACTTTAATAATTTGTAGGTTAATTAATGTCGGATACGGTGGCAGGGTCTATCTCAAACTTTTTTATTTGGTGTGCGAGAGTTTCAGCATTGGTCATTGGAACTAATTGCTTTGTCAATGCTGTGTATTTTTCAAGTTTGTATAATGTGTATGCTCCCTTAGCGTATCTGTCCGCTTTTGCTGGCTTTGTTTTAAACACTATCCTTTACAATAACCCGAAGCCATTAGATGATCTATATAATAGAATGAAAGAAATATTTGTGAATAGACGTGCGCCTGATTTTAAAGATGGAATTGCTGAAATATTGTCTATATTCAATGGTATTGTTATATTCATTTTTACCTATAATTCTTGGCAGGGACTTATGTCGATTCCCTTTTTTTCATTTATTCCTGTGTGGATGCCATTGATTTTCTCACTGTGTTTTGGTGTGGGGACATATGCCTTATTATTCGATGATGTAAAAGACAATATTAATGATTTAGTGCAATACTGTAACCAGAATACAGGATTAAATTTAAGCAGCCTTTTTTCTAAGGATCTATTGCCTAAGCTTATTGGGACAGCGGGTGCACTCTTACTGACATTGACAGGTTATTACCCTATTGTGGTTAAAAGTTTTCAGTTGGGATGTACGTGGTCACCCTATTGGTTGGGTTTTCATGCGTTGTATGCTATCTCGATTGTCTACTCAGAGATCGTCTTTAATGTGCAAAAAGTAAAACAGTTCATAAACGGCATTTCTTTGAAGAATCCTTTGAATTCTCATTGGTCTGTGACTTTGCTAGCCGCGTTGAACTCCATCGGAAATGGCTTTATTACAGTGGGTGAGTCAACTCTTAGTCCGAGTCGAACAGCTTTTGTAGTCGGCTTAGGCTCATTTTTATCATTTGCAGTGATGATAAGGACCGCTAATAACTATAATTCTAGTGGTACTCTAAAAAACAGTCAGATCAGTGAAGCATTCGATAATTTTCGTGGTGGAGTGATAGAGGTTGGAAATATGGTCGGCACTACGGTACAATCTATTAGACGAACTTAGGTGTAACGTATGAAATTTTACCATGTGGATTTATTAGTCAAAGCGTCTCTTGCCGGACGTTTAAGCGCAGCAAAGAGTTTTTGGCTGGTACTTGTTCTTTATAGTTATTGTCTGGTTTTCGTAGTGACTTTTTTTCTTATTGCTATTAAAGCCAAACCGGGACATATCATTGAAGCTATTGTCATGCCTTATAGCATTATTGCTATGCTGGGTTGTTTTCATTGCAGTAAAAATATTTCATGGTTAGCAGTCAGATGGTTGGTCCGATTATTTTATGTGCTTCTTTCTATGGGCGTACTCAAGTCTGCATATGACTTGATGGTTACTTTTTTTGGCTGAGCATTTTAAATGCCTCAATGAATGCAGTGATCTCATCCGTTGTTGTGAGATGTGACAAGGATAATCGAATAGATCTTTTGCCAATATCCTGCGGTACTTGGCATGCCTTAAGTACATGTGATTGGGTGAGAGATGTATCTGTACATGCACTTGCCTGAGAGAAAATAAAATGTTGTTTAAGTTTGTTCAGATTTTCTGTAGTCAGATAACTATCAAAAAATAGATTATGTGGCACTCGATTGATCATGTCACCATGAAATTTGACAGATGGGGTTAATGCCTCTACTAACAATTTCTGGCATTTTTTGACATGGGTTAATCGGGCATCAAATTGCTCATGACTCAATCGGCAAGACTCAGATAAGCCAATGATGCTTGCAATGGGCATTGTGCCAGAGCGCATATTCTTTGTTTGTGTATGGTTTGCAAACAGTGGGGTGATTTGCCTCAGTGGTTTTGTTTTTCTTATAATAGCACCTATTCCACGTGGGCCGTATATTTTATGGCCAGAGATGCTCATATAGTCGCAGCCAATATCGTTGAAAGAAAGCCGAGTTTTTCCTATCGCTTGACTTGCATCAATATGAACAAGAGCTCCATTTTTTTGACAGAGTTTAATGATTTCTTGCACAGGCTGAATTGTCCCTATTTCACTGTTCACAAGCGATAATGAGACAAGCAATGTTTTTTGTGAAAGTTGCTTTTCAAAAGCTGTTAAATCAATCAGGCCAGATGGCTGTACAGGAAGAAGTTTGATTTGAGCACCAAGTTTTCGAGCTTTAGCAACAGCATCCAATGTGGCCTGGTGTTCATGCGCCCATGTGATAATTTCTTGTCCTGAGAATGGATAAGATGCCATGACTCCTTGAATAACAGTATGAATCGATTCAGTAGCACAAGAAGTGAAAATAATGCCATTTGGGTCTGCATCAAGACAGTGGGCGATAGTTTCTGCACATTGGTATTGGCGTTTAGCCACTGCCTGTCCATAGAGGTGTTGGCTTGTTGGGGCAGCTTGCATGAGTGGATCTTGCATAGCTGAAACCATGCTATTGAGAACCAGTGGATCGATAGGTGTTGTGGCCATATAATCAAAGTAGTATAGCTTATTCATCTGCTTTATTATCTCTATTAATATGGGCAATAATGCCATGAAGAAGCTGTAATTCTTCATGAGAAAGTCGAGCACGCTGAAAGATACATTTTAATTTCATTTGTGTACTTGCTTGTTTTTCCTTCTTATAAAAGCCAGCATGATGCAAACGTTGATCAATGTCATGTAAAAAAGCAGTTTTATGCTTTATAGAAGGCCATTTCTGAATACTGGGTGGCTCTTGATTGGCACGAGTGATCACATAAAGAGCTGTTTGAATGGCGTGTGATAGGTTCATCGCATAGCGCGAGTTGGCTGTAGGGATAGTCACACAACAATGAGCTTGCAGCAGTTCTTCGTTAGTTAAGCCTGATCTCTCTGAGCCAAATAGCAAACCTATTTTGCTGTCGGAGTATTGCTGGATTTCATAGGCAGCGTGTTCAACGGATATAAAAGGCAAATGCAGATCACGCGGTCTATTAGTGAAGGCGTAGATCAGATCAAAGTCGGCACTGCAGCTGGAGAGTTGATCATGAATATGGCAATTATCAAGAATGTCATGGGCATGCACAGTAGCGCGGTCATAGGACATTTCATTCGGTGCTATTTTAGGTTGAACAAGATGCAACTGACTCAGTCCGCATGTTTTCATTGATCGAGCAACAGCGCCTATATTTCCTGGATGCGATGTTCTTTGGCATATAACATGCAGAGAGCTCATACAGATCTTATGAGCTGGCTGATCTTTCCTGCAATGATAGGAGATGCTGCGATCAGTGGTGGTTGATCAAGGAAGTGAAAAGGGTCTCCTGCCAGGTTAATAGAATGCCCGCCTGCTTCTTGGATAAGAAGTAGCCCTGCAGCAAAGTCCCAAATTTTGGCAGTTTTATATACTGTCGCATCGATTCTTCCAGCTGCACAGTGGGCAAGGCTTAAAGCATGGCTGCCGTATTTGCGTGTATAGGCATTTTTTTTCTTAAGTGGCGGACTAAGGTAAGAAAAATGACTGCATGTGTCGGTAATAGTATGTGCTAGCTCGCGTTTTTGACTGACTCGAATACGGTGGTTATTGCAGTACGCTCCACGCCCTCGTTCGGCATGAAATAGCTCATCATGGATGAAATCATACACCAAGGCTAATTCGATTTCATCTTTCTGGGTATGCTTGTTTTTCTTCACAAATGCAAGACTGATACAGCAAAAAGGGATGTGGTGGATATAGTTGTGAGTGCCATCTATTGGGTCGAGAATAAGGGCCCATTCATAGTCTTCATTAAAGAAGAAAGTCTGTTCTTTTTCTTCTGAGATGATCTTTAGATCAGGCATATGATCCAATAAAGCGTCACAAATGATGTTTTGTACATTAATATCTACTTCACTAACAAATTCATATTTGCTTTTAAGTTCTATACGTACAGAGTCCAGCCTATCTTGTGCTTTGAGAGCATATCGGCTCGCTTCACGTACGGCAGTGAAGGTATGATTAAGAAGAGGATGCATGCTGTGTTCCTTAAACTATGGCTGTGGGTTTGGGTTTGCGTATTTTAATCAGATGTTTGCTTTCTAATCCAAAAAGCACTGCAAGAGAACCAGCTACATAGATAGATGAGTAGGTGCCTACTAAAATCCCGATGATTAAGGCAATAGAAAAGCCTCGAAGGACCTCTCCACCAAGAGTAGCTAATGCAATCACAACAAGAAGTGTGAGAGCAGAGGTAAGTGTCGTACGAGACAGTGTTTGATTAATAGATAGGTCAATAGTGTCACTGGCCTTTAAGTGACGGTGTTTTTTGAAGTTCTCACGTACTCGATCGTAGACGACAATAGTGTCATTGAGTGAGTAGCCCAGAACTGTCAGCAAAGCGGCCAGAGATATTAGGTTGAACTCCATGCCTGTTGCTGCAAACACACCGAGTATGACAAAGGGGTCATGAACCAGTGAAACGAGTGCACTAAAGGCAAAACGTAATTCAAAACGCAGGGCAATATACACCATAGTGATTAGCAGCGATGCAGCTATAGCCAAAATAGCTCCTTGCACCATATTCTGTCCGACTTGAGGCCCAATAAACTCTTTACGTTCAATTTTAGCTTGCGGCAAAGCTTGAGTGATTTTTGTGGCAAGCTCTTTATCATCGCCGTCTGTTTTGGCAAAGCGTAGCATGTAGTTTTGTGTGCTCCCATAAGCCTGTACTGAGGGATTTAAGTCTTTTTCAGCTAAACCAGATCGGATTTCTGCAGGGGTAATGGTTTGGTTTAGATGAATCTCAAATTGGGTGCCGCCGGTAAAGTCTAAGCCAAGGTTCAGCCCATTGCTCCACAATGCTGCGATAGAAGAAATAAAGAGGAATATAGAGAAGTACATAGCTTTGTATGATAGTTTCATAAAGCCAATGTCTTTTATTTTCCCAAACCAATCATGAGCGAGTTTAAGTATATTGGGTAGGTATTGGTAGCAGATAGTCAGCACACTTCGGGTACAGTAAATGGCTGTAAGCATTGAGGCAAGTAAACCAATTGTGAGTGTGATAGCAAAGCCTTTAACAGATCCTGAGCCAAGCCCAAAAAGAACCATGGCTGTAATTAATGTGGTCATATTGGCATCAAAAATACTTGAGAAAGCACGATCATATCCTTGAGCAATAGCTTGCTGATTGCTTTTGCCATGTTTTATTTCTTCACGAATACGTTCATTAATCAATACATTGGCATCCACAGCCATGCCCACTGTCAGGACTATTCCAGCAATGCCAGGCAACGTGAGTGTCGCCCCAAGCAAGGAAAGAATAGCCATAATTATCCATATATTGAGAATCAGGGCAAGGTTAGCAATAACACCCATGCCGCGGTAATAGTAAAGCATGAAGGCGAATACCAGTAGTGAGCCGATTATTAATGAAATAACGCCTTGAGTGATATTTGTTTCACCAAGTGATGGCCCAATTGTGACTTCTTCAATAATATTCACAGGTGCTGCTAAGGCTCCTGCACGCAGCAGAAGTGCTAAGTCATTCGCTTCCTGATAAGAGGATAATCCAGTGATTTGAAATTGACTGCCGAGCGCTGATTGAATGCTGGGTGCGCTTATGATTTTCGCATCAGCTATGGGGTGTCCATTTTTATCATTTTTTGTTTCAACATAAATGACAGCCATGCGCTGGCCAATATTTTTACTAGTGATTTCATTAAAGGTGTGCTCTTGCCCGCCGCCAAGCCTGATATCAACGACTGGTTGCCCATCTCGTAATGATGCGCTGGCATAGGTGATGGCATCACCATGCAAGACAACTTCTTGGTGCAGAGGGAGTTGACCGCCTTCCTTAAATGGCAGCCATTCGGTATTGCTGGGATCGTCACGTTGAGACTGGACAAGTTGAAGCCTGAGTGTAGCTGTTTTTCCAATGAGTGACTTTGCTCGATTGATGTCTTGTATGCCTGGGAGATCAATGCTGACTTGATCACGTCCAACACGTGATACAGAAGCTTCAGCAATCCCCATTTCATTGACACGTTTGTTGAGGGCTTGGATAGTCTTCTGCACAGCGTAATCGGCTATACTTTTATCATTTTGATTGCTGCTAAGAGTGATGCTGATAGCATTGTCATCTAAGGAATCGATATCTGCTTGAGGATATGAGCTACGAAGCACAGATAACGCGAGTTCCTGATGTTTATGATTGATCAGATTGATCTTATAGCTGTTGTTTGTTGCATGATTTATTTGGCTGTAGCGTATATGTTTTGATTTAAGTAGAGCCTGAATGTTCTGAATGTCGTGTGATGTAGATGCTTTTTGCAATTGGCTGAGGTCTATTTGTAATAGAAAATGAACTCCTCCACGAAGATCAAGGCCAAGGCTCATTGGTTTAGCACCGATTGCTTTAAGCCATGTGGGATAATCACGAACGAGGTTGATGGCTGTGGGAAATAGCTTGGTCAGTTTATCTTTGGCAGCAAGTTGTTCATCGGTGCTGTTGAATAAGAGTTGGTATCCTTTACTTGTTGGTTGAATCGATCGTGGTGTGATTTGTGCTTTGTTAATCGTGTTATTGACTCTCTCTTGAGTTGAGAGTGTGTCGATATCAACAGTAGGCCTTTCAGGGTAAAAGTTTGGCAAGCTATAGAAGAGTGATACCAATGCAATGAGTATCACTATCCAAAAATCTTTTTTGCTGTATTCTTTCATTTTGTTGTTGCGGTTGCTGTGGAGCCTTTAGGGAAAACCTGGCTGACTGCATGCCTTTGCATCTTGATCGTTGAGTTCTCGTTGATTGATAACTCAAGATATTGCTGATCGAGGGACAATATAGTTCCGATGATGCCTGATGTGGTCGCCACTTCATCACCTACATTGAGATTTTTAAGAAGGCTTTCATGTGCTTGTTGGCGTTTTTTCTGTGGGCGTATCATTAAAAAGTAGAATACAGCAAACATAAGTCCAATTGTAACAAATGAAGAGATGCCACTAGCGGGTGCATTGGCAGGTGAGCTGGTTGTTGCAAAAATATCAGTAATCATTA
>CAZMRQ010000004.1:0-23638 GCA_964568795.1 uncultured Gammaproteobacteria bacterium
GTCGTGCCCTATGCTCCCCCTCGCAAGAGAAAGAGACCTAATCCAACTACAGAAAATAACGGCTCCAACAAAGATAGGTCACCATCTCCGTAAACTATTTAGCCAACGGAACATCCGTTATCACCGACACAAAATTCTCGAGTCGGCGATTAGCTAAATGCAAGATAGCCAGATCTTTACGTCCAGAAGCCATAAGATCTGCTACGAACAGTTTCCAGTTATCCACTTTACGCTTATGAATAACAAGCCATTGCTTGATAGATTGCTGCAATATGACATTATCGTCCTGAACACGTTCACATATATTGATGACTAAGCGGTTAGTTGAAGCATCACACCCACTGCGTAAAAGGCCTTTTTGCATCCTATCCCACTGGTTACTGCCTGTATGTTTATGTATTTTTTTTCGTAGCCAAGTAATATTTAACTGATCAATTAAACCAAAATAGTATTCTGTGACTAAACGCTGACTTTTACCTGTCATAAAGGCAATGAAGTCGATATTTATCCTATACCTTACTTCAAAAACGCGTTCAACACCTTGTACTGCAAGACCATCACTTAAAACTTGACGTAGTAAATAACATGGTTTAGTAATTTGCGTCTGACTCGCTTTTGATAAATAACTCTGTACTTCATAGCTTTCACATCCATTGACATGCAAATATTCAATGAACCCATCCCGAACAGATACATCCTCTCCCATACTCAGCAGCCACCTAATCGCATCTTTAACTGCCTGTTGATAACATTCAATCAAATCCATCCCATCTTTAGGGCCGAGTGACCATATGGCTTTCTGAATCTCCGGTAGGAGCTTATCGAGATTATAAATGTCTCGCACATGTATATACATCAATACAATATCTGCCAAACTACAATCAAGATCATTAATTAAGTCAAAAATAAAGAGCAACCCAACATCCGAGACCAAACGGTTTGTTATCATCATTGCCACTATAGATTGACGTAGTGGATGCTTTTTATAAGCCTTTGAGAAACTATCGCCTAATTGTTTTGGGAAATAACTGTATAGATATGATTCAACCAGTTCATTATCTATCAGTGACATTTTTTCTATTTCACTTTTTAAATATAATTTTCCGTAAGAAAGAATCACTGCTAACTCTGGACGTGTTAATCCTTGATTATGAGATTGACGCCATTCAAGCTGATCATGCGATGGCAAACATTCATCATCAATGTCTAAGCCTCCCACTTTGACCAACTCATCTATAAGTGTTTTGATTGACCACGTTTTTGAGCCATATCTCTGCAATATAGACAATGATATATTTTGCTCAATATTATGCTGCAATACACTTTTTTCAACATCACCCTCTATTCCCTTCAACAGAATATTTCTTTCATCAAATGTCATCTCAGCGTTATCGACAAGTGGCTGCAATGCTATTTTAATATTAACCTCGTGATCTGAGCAATCAACACCCCCTGAATTATCAATAAAGTCTGTATTGACCAACCCACCAGCTTGCGCATATTCAATCCTTGCTTCTTGTGTTAAGCCAAGATTGCCACCCTCGATGATAACCTTGGATCGCAACTGGTGAGCGTTTATTCTGCAACCCACATTCTGCATGTCACCTACTTCGACCTGCGTCTGATCAGTTGCTTTAACATATGTGCCAATGCCTCCATTCCATATCACATCGACACTTGCTGACAAAATAGCTTTAATGAGATCATTTGGACTCAATCTTTGCCTAGATAGCTCCAATGACTTCATAGCTTCGAGAGAAATTTCGATAACTTTCTCTGCTCGATCGTAGACCCCTCCACCTATTGACAACAGTTCTTTCTGGTAGCTGTCCCACTGCAGTTCTTTTTCAAAGAGCCTTTTTCTTTCCTGGAAACTTATGCCGACATCTGGATGTGGATCAATAAATATATGTCTGTGATTAAACGCTGCGATCAGTCTAATTTGATTTGATAACACCATGCCATTGCCAAACACATCTCCAGACATGTCACCGATGCCTACAACCGTGAATGGTTTCTCATGAAGACGCGATAATTGATGAAAATACCAACGCAAGGATTGCCATGCACCTTTAGCTGTGATACCCATAGCTTTGTGATCATATCCATGACGCCCTCCTGATGCAAAAGCATCTTTTAACCAAAATTGATGACTCACTGCAATTTCATTTGCATAGTCCGAATATGTCGCTGTTCCTTTATCGGCTGCCACAACAAGGTATGAGTCAGGATCGTCATAAGATATGACTTTATTGGCGCAAATTAATTTTTGATCTATGTAATTATCTGTTAGTGATAGCAATGCATTCATCATACTGGCATAACATGCCAGCGCTAACGCTTTCACCTCAGATGGACAAAGTCCTTCTTTCTCTTTTAAGAAAAAGCCCCCTTTGGCTCCAGCAGGAACAATGAGCGCATTCTTGACTGATTGAGCCTTAGCTAACATAGCCACTTCAGTGCGATAATCTTCTCTATCAGACCACCGTATGCCTCCTCGTGATATTCTGCCACCACGTAAATGAACTCCTTCAAAAACACGATCATATATAAAGATTTCGTACATCGGGCATGGCATAGGCATGTCTGGGACATCTTGTGAATGAACTTTTATACCGAGACATTCTGCCTCACTAGTAAACATGCTGGTACGCACAGTTGCCTTCATAGCTTCAAAGATAGCACGCAAGGCTCTGTCAGCATCAGACTTGAAAACATCATCGAGATACCCACGGGTATTTCTCTCCGATTTCCTAAGAGAATATTTGCTTGCATTCAAACCAAACTTATCTTGAAAATATGAAACCAGAGAATGCGCCATTTCACTGTACTGAGTAAGGTATTTCTCGATCATGGCACGATCTATAGAAAAGTGTATTTGTTTGAGGTAGGATATATAACAACGCAGTATTTTTAGCTGCTGAAGCCTTAGTCCTTCGGACAAGACTAACATATTCAAAATATCACACTCGCAACGCCCACTTAAAGTTTCTTCAAAAATCGATTGAAAAAGCTCTATCTTAGCTGGGTCTGTTTCAATGAGTGACACAGTATGGCAATCACTAATATAGACTTTTTCTCCGTACAACGAACATTGACATGACTGCTCATATAGAAGCTTTAATCCAAACGATTGCAAAACAGGGAAGATGTCTTGTAAAGTAAAATCTCGCTGGTGAAATTGGTAGACCCTGATACGAAAACCCCTCTTGTCTTCTGCTTGACCAATGACTGTCACAAGCGGTTTACTTTCACCCAAATCATTAAATATTTTAATGTCAGCTGCTGAAACTTCAGGAGAAAATATAGCTTTATATTTATCATTAAGATAAGCATGATTTTTATAGAGTGTTTTAAACTCATCATGACTGTACAAATTATGCAATGATTGTTCCCAAAGTTCATCCCA
The DNA here is from genome assembly GCA_964568795.1 of uncultured Gammaproteobacteria bacterium. GTDB lineage: Bacteria > Pseudomonadota > Gammaproteobacteria > Comchoanobacterales > Comchoanobacteraceae > CAZMRQ01. The sequence continues at coordinate 3,410 of CAZMRQ010000004.1, forward strand.
TGTAATGCATATATCCTTTATCCTTTGATTTAATTCTTTTATATCACCCCGAACGGAGGAATTTTCTCTAATCTGTATATTAAAGTGTAAACGAACTAGTGATGACTCATCATAGTATGGCTGTAAAACTGCTGAGTACCCATCAAAAAAGTCCAGCAGCTCTTGCTGAATAAGGTGCTTGGCTTTAGTGTTGTATTTATCACGAGGTATAAAGAGAATGCATGAGTAAAAATGATCAAAGATATCCTTGCGTGCATACAAATATGGATGAGGACTTTCATGCACGCCCATACACATCATTGCTATATTCGATAAATCCTTGACAGATGCTTGAAATAACTCCTCTCGCGGTAAATTTTTGATTATATGCGAAAGAAGCTTATTTGAATACCGGGAACTTGATTGCAAACGCTCTTCAATGGCTTCCACTTTCTCACGAAGCAACGGTATCTTTGTCGGATCACTGTCGTAGGCATCCGATGTCAATAAACCCACAACCCTTACCTCGCCGATGATACTTCCGTCTTCACCCAGTATCCTTAAGCAGATCATATCAGTCACAACTGGTCGGTGGACTGTTGAGTGTGTTTTTGTTTTAGTAATATAGAATAGTGCTTCTTGCTTATCGTTAATGGGATTAGGTAAGCCGCATAATAATGGACGGTCAAATTGTTCTGGTGGCTCTATCATGACCCCACAACCGCTTCCAATAACAAATTGCATCATGTTCTTCCCTTTCTGCACAATACGATAAGATCTCGAGCCTAAAAATGTAAAATACTGTCCAAGCCACTCAAAAAAGTCGCGATATATTTTCATCTCTTTGTGTGATATAAAGCCTTTATCTATAGCATGACACCATGACTGTGACGCATTCATCATATTTTCTTTGATAACACCCCAATCAGATACAGCACGTGATACATCTCTGAATGTTATGAGCAGCGACTCAATCAAAGCATCATCTGATATATTTGAGCTGCTAGAAACGATGACAGCAATATAGCTAAGCGCCTGTTTTTTATTATGGTGAACAAAATTATATGAAGACAGTATGCTAAAGCCATGATTAACAATACACATCTTCGCAGAACTAACTAAAAACGGCATATCGTTTTGAGTAATCAGTATGCGCAAGCACCCATTTTTCTTATTTAGAGGATGCTCAATCGACTGGACCTGAATGAGCGGATAATCTTGAATCGGATCATTCAACAACCAATGACTCAATATAATATCCCGATAAAAATCATAACATTCTGAAAATACGTCATTAATGCAAAAGGCACTTGTGTACTTCAGCAAAAAATCATCAAACATTTTTCTTCTTCGAAATTTTTTAGCGACGAGACCTAACAACTTAGTACACAACGCTGATTGAAATTGTTTAGACAACACTCTACCCTCCAATGGCTTACTATCACTATAACCTAAGTAAAATCATTAGACAAATTGTGATTTACATATTATGATAGGGAACATATTAGTTTGCCCTTGGAGAAGTTATGAGATTACTATTAGTAGAAGATGATAAATTACTTGGCAGAAGCGTTTGTAATGGACTAGAACAAGTATATAAATATACAGTTGACTGGGTCACTGATGGTATTATGGCACTCAACGCCATCAATAATGAAAATTTTGACTTAGTCATACTCGACTTAGGTCTTCCAAGAAAATCAGGCCTCGATGTTCTGAAAGAAATACGCCAATCCCAGAATAAAATACCTGTGCTCATTCTAACTGCGCGCGATAGCCTCGATGACCGAGTCCAAGGACTTGATCTTGGGGGAGATAGCTATATGACCAAGCCATTTGATCTCGATGAATTGGCGGCTTACATACGTGTCCTGCTTCGTCGCTCAAGCAATAATCGCGCACAACCGGACATTACCATAGGAAATGTCTCTCTGGATCCTGCTGCCTATAAGGTCACTCTCTCTGGAGAGAAGGTCATGTTTTCACGTCGTGAATTCACTATTATTCAGAAGCTTATGGAATGCACTGGTCGTGTTGTTACCAGGGAAATATTAAATCAATCCATGTACGGCTGGGGTGATGATGTTGACAGCAATACTATTGAAGTGCATATCCATAATATAAGAAAGAAACTTGGCAATCACCTCCTAATTAGGACTATACGTGGTGTGGGTTATATTATTGAAGGAAAATGAAACAATCTCTAAGACAATTTCTAACCTTCAACCTACTCCTTTCTGTAGGATTTGTCGCGCTGATCGCCATTTCAGGAAATGTATTTTTTAAATACCGAGATGTTAAGCCTCACTTAGATGCTCAACTATCGCTTACTGCTCTTAATATGGGGGCAGTACTCGATCACTTTCAAAATAAAGACGACATAGATATCATTCAAAAAAAAATAAATGAGATCCCTGATCAAATTAAAAACATACACTACGATAACCATGATTTAGATGAGGTCATTGGTGATGCGCTCAGAAGCGTACAATTTCAGATTTGGAATGCTGATGGGACCATGCTTCTAAAATCACCTCACGCACCTCTTTCCACCTATGATAACCACGAAGGGTTTTACTACACCTCACAAAATGGCATTGAATGGCGCGTATTTTCCCACACCATACCCCAAACAAAAAGACATATCGTTGCATTTCAACGTCACGACATTAGGCTCGGATTTGAAAGACAAGTTATATATGACTCCATTCTTATAATAGGCATTACATTCGTCCTGCTATCCATCGCGGTATGGCTCATTATCAACCGTGGTCTTATGGGCCTAGATACCGCAGCAGTAGAGTTACGCGGCCGCGATCCTTCCAATCTCACACCTATTAAATTTGATCTGATGCCCTCTGAGCTGGAACCACTAATACAAGCTATTAATCAATTATTTATGCAATTAGCTAAAGCACTCGAGCGGGAAAGGCGGTTTGCTGGAGATGCAGCTCATGAAATCAAAACACCCATCACCGCGATAAAAACCATCTCGCAAACCCTTCTTTCATGTGAGAGTGAAGCCAAGAAAAAACATATGATTGAAGAAATCATTACCGGGGTTGATCGCTCAACACATATTATTGACCAACTGCTGACACTTAGCAGAACATTGCCAGAAGCTACCAAAAAGTCCTCCAGTGCCTGCAATATTGTAAAAATATGCAGCAAGGTTATTGCTGACCTTATACCTAAAGCACTCAATCATAACACCAACATCACGCTAAATAGACCTGAAAGAGACGTTTGTATCATGGGGAACATAACCTCTTTTGAAATCATGATTCACAACCTCATCGATAATGCGATTAAGTATAGCCCTGAGAACTCAACTATCAATGTTTCTATTGCTGCAGAGAAAGGAAAAGTGTCGCTTATAGTTGCGGATAATGGTGGTGGAGTTGATGAAAAACATTTAAAACACCTCACAGATAGATTCTATAGAGTCTATGGCCATGATAAATCTGGGAGTGGTCTCGGTCTAAATATTGTTAGTCAGCTTGTCGATCTTCACAAAGGCAGTATTTTACTAAAAAACGCCACCCATCACACTGGCAGCAAAGGGCTTGTATGTACGTTGACTTTTCCAGAGTTTTATTCCTAAATCAATCATTAAACAATGGTGAGACACTCGAGGGTCTAACATGAGCATTTAGGACTAGATTGCTTTGCTACACCTGGCTGACATGATGCTACATCTCTATTTCTCAGTGAAGCAAAATCACCTCTTTTCTCACCCTGAAATTTTTCTGCGGAAGTGTGTGCTGACTTTTTACTATCATTTGCAGCTGTCTTTTGAAAAAGCATAAAAAATAAGGCGCAAAAGGTGAAGGGGATACGATAAAACTCAGGTATATTTTGCCATACATGATCATTTTTAATAAGCTGCATAAAATGACTGAATGAAATAACCTTGGCAAATCGGTAAAGGCTCTTCCAAGACTTTAGTCGCAATGATCTTTTTTTATGTAGATAATCTTTTAGCGACTCTCTTATAACTTTGTCAGACTGACTTAATTTCAAATCGAGTTTTATCTTATTGATCACACATTGATTACTATTATCAGCTTTATAACAAGTCATATACTGACGCCAGTATTCCTCTACAGTCAAATTCTCAACATACACTGATAGCAATTGACTAAAACTCTTCGTCTTTAAATGTTCCATCTGTCGGCTGTTCAGACCGAAATAGGTCTGAAAGGTACCACTGCATTTCTCCTGTATATTTTTCATATATGCCTTTATGTGATTTAGACTTGTCCCTTCTACAGCTTTCAACTTAGCCGCCATGTCATCTGTATACCTTTGAATACATTCATTATTTGAGCCGTACAGTGCAGCTTGAAAATCGACATCATTCTTGACTCGATCAAGAACATAGTACTGCATCAATGATTGACTTTTATCTGGTGTTAATTTGAAATCTATATCAAATCTGCAAGCAAAGACATCCGCGCATAGTTGAAAACTTGATCCAGGACACCTGTCTTTAAATTGAGAAAGGAAACGTTGCAATTCGCTCTCAGAGAATTTGCTACAATTCGCTTTGTACCTGTCTTTGTAGTCTTGCACATCAAATGAAAACAACAACGTATCATTAAGTAACTCAACATTCTCCATTAAAAAGGTTTGCAATTTGTCACGCATGTCGCGAGCTGACTCTTTATAAAACATTTCTTCATACATATTATACAGAAAGCTAGCATACCCAGCCGGACAATAACCTACATCGTTAGGCCTCCCATCACTGTAAGTATTAAGCTGTTTGAACATGTCTGTGATACATCTAAAGCGCGCCTGTTTTATTTCTTCACTCTGCCGAGATGCATGGATACAATAGACTTCAAAAGCAGTACGTGTAGAAAACATATGTCCATGATTGTTAGTCATCCTATGATGTTCATAGTAAGGGAATGTCATTGCCTTTTTGATCATAGCGAGTTCTTGTGGTGAATAGTCCATGCTATTGCTATCTAAGAAATCGTTATAAGCCTGTACTGCGCTTAAAGCATAATGATTTTCATCACGAGCAAGAGATATAAATGGAACTAAAACACTCCCTAGAAGAGACATGACTGAACAAACAAGGTGATTTTCAATAACATTTGGATCCAATACAACAGATGAAGAGGGCTTATCTATTATCTCGCTTATGTAGTAATCAAAGACACAATGTAATCTCATAAATACTTGTGTCGTTATATCTTCACAACCACTTGAGAGATCAGCCAAACCATAGAACACATTTTCTAAATGAGGCCTACTCTCAAAAAAACTCCTAAGGCATTGAATATATGCCGAAAAACGCTCTGGTTGAGTGAAAGTCCTCATCTCTGCAAGACCATCTTGAGGAACTTTTTCGTGCGCATATTGAAAATCTCTTGGAACACACATAAATACGCTATCGAGTTGACCTTTTTCTTCTTCTGATAGATTTTGCCCATAGTCAATCAGACTTCCCAGATTTCCAGCAGTAAACGTGTGCCCCCAACCAGCCTCTTTTTCCTTCTTTGCTAAATATGCTGCGACATCTCCTGGGATTTCTCCTTCTGGTCCATTATGCAAGCGTGCAAAATGTGCATCTCGGGTTTCATCCGCATTTGGGAGAGCTCGTACTTGTCTAGATATTGGCATGGCATAAAAACTTATTTGACTCCATGATAATCTCATAAATCCATGATTCTTGTCAAGATGTATTTAACAACCTCTTGACTAGGCAAGTCTTCAAATGTACCATGCAAAAAATTGGATCTTATTAATTGCTTATCACGCTCATTCAACTTTTGGCAATCTTACCTAACTTATCAGAAACTGCCTTTGCCCCGCTTATCCCTATCATACACGACAGCTGGGGAATCACTATCCATCAATCAGAATGGATTTTAACAGCTTATATGATTGGCATGGCTTTTGGTGCCGTGACATGGGGGCTCATGAGCGATCATTACACGCAAAAAAAGTTGCTTTCATTTGGCCTTGGTGCTTATATCTTCACCACACTGTCATGCTGGACATGTGAACACATCCACTCATTTTATTTTGTACGTTTCATACAGGGATTGACTGTCACAGTCTGTTCAGTATCTGCCCTTGTCTTGGTTCGCACACTTTTCACCGGCACAACTGAGAGAACAAAAGCTCAAAGCCGCGTATCTATGGCTATGGCACTGAGTCCAGCCTTAGGCCCTATCATTGGAATGTATTTCTCTCAGGGCTTATTCTGGAAATATATTTTTTTCTTCTTTAGTGCGTTTGCCTTGTTTGTTCTGTATTTTGCATATCAGACCCTACCTGATTGCAAAATATCAAAAAAAACTTGTAGCTCATGGAGCAATTACACACAAGTTCTAATGGATCGACAGCTTATCTATAATAGTGCACTTACCGGTATTTGCATCGGCAACGCTATGTCATTTTTCACACTTTCAGCTTACTATTACACGGAGTTTTACCATCTCAATGAAAAAATGATATTTCTCATATATATCCCTGTATCTATTGCTTTCATTATTGGTGGGTCACTCTCTGAAAAAATCTCAGACTATATCAGCTGCAACTCAGGAGTACAGATAGGTGCAACAATTGCTGCACTCTTCTCATTTCTGCCTTATGCAACACAATTAGCTGCCAACTCACCTAGCAATACCATGCTTTTGATTAGCCTAGTCAGTGTCATGTGCATGATGATAGGCACAGGACTTATTATTCCGAGGACGATTACCCGAGCACTCGATAAGCATCAACATCATCCAGGCTTAGCATCTTCGATTATGAGTTGTGTTTACTATATTGTAGCTGGAGTTATCACATACCTAGCTGGCCATATCTTCCAAGAAAACCTTTTTTACTTCCACCGGTTTTTTTGTATTCTAAACCTAATCTTATTGCTAAGTTGCCATACATTAGTGAAGTCCTATGCCAAAGCTTATAGCACTTAAGTCTGCATGGTTTGGCCGCGATACTGTGTCAGTCGCTCAGCAACTTATCGGAAAACAATTAACTTGTGGAAAAACATCAGTTATTATCACTGAAACAGAAGCATATACAGGCAAAAATGACCCAGCATCACATGCCTACAAAGGTCCCACAAAACGAAATCAGCCTATGTATGGCCCACCTGGACATTGCTATATTTATTTGGTTTATGGCATGCATCACTGCTTGAATATTGTGACTGAAGCTGAAGGAACCCCTGGGGCTGTGCTACTTCGCAATGCTATAGACATACAGCGCAGTGAACATATCAATGGTCCAGGGCGATTAACAAAATACCTTAAGTTGAATAGGAGCATGAATAAAAAGCCACTTGATGAGACACTCATTCGTATTTATGAAGGCAATCACATGCCCTCCTCTTCACACACCCGCATTGGAATCAGTTCAGGAAAAGACTTTCTATGGCGTTTTAAAGCGGATATATAGATCATTCTCATTTATACACATGATATGTGCATAACTCTGTTAGTATTCCTGTGAATTAAGAACAAATAAAAGCATTTCATAGTTATTTAGGATCAACTGTACAATGCTCTTACATTTTTAAATATTGATTATAATCAACTAGATATGAATATTAACATTCAAAACATACACTTGCTTTGTTAAATGAGCTTTATCATTTAGAAACCACACACAATGCAGAAAACAAAAACTTGCACAGACTGCTTCAGTTAGTTAAAATAGCAAAAATGAGATAAGCTTTTGCGCACCCTTATCACCCAACATCAAAAGTTAACACGCCATATAATAGCTAACCGCGACATGTACCCTCATTTACAATCATACAAACGCATTATAACAATTGGCCAACATGCGCGTGAACTTATGATTCGAAGCGACACACCGCACCTTATTCTTAATCAAACAGAGCAACTTGCTATTTGGCTGCAAGCAACTGATAATATCAATACTGCTGAGCATATTCAAACAATATACGATCAATGCCGCCAATATGGGCTCGATGTGACTGATTGGAAAGATGCTCCTGAACAAGAACTACAAAAATACCACGCATATATCAGCCAATATACCGACATACATAACGAAAATAAGACTGTCGATGGCTTTATGCTAAACCACACAATGCAGCACATGGATATTCCCGCCACACTGTATAAAACTCAAGTCATTAGGCCATACCAAAGTTATATCGATAAGATCACAAAACTCAATCCCATCACAATCAGCCCACACTGTATCCAGCTCCTAGTTAATGAAACACAAAACCCGCAAGCAATTCTTGAAACGGCAGAAGAACTCTACAAAAGTCATCAATCTATTATTCTAACAAGCTCAAATGATACGCTTTTGAATAATCTTACACAAGCTTTGCCATCCAACTCTTCTCATATAAGCTCTCATTGCTCTACATCGCTTGATCAAACGACATGGTATCAGTTGTGGCATACACTTCTCTCAATCCCAAAGCGATTTGTGCCGACAAACACTCTTTTAAATCTCGCTCAACAGCCCTATACCCAAAAAATACTCGCGCGAGAACAGCGACACATCCTATCATCAGCACTGGCGCACTGGCCAGCTGAAATTGTCGATACAGACCTATCTTACCCCATACTAGACCCACTACTCGCGTTTATAAAGAAACAACAGACTCTTAGGTCACAAAAACATATGTCTAATGCTGACTGGATTGAGGTTTTTCATAAAACAACTCAAATATGGAAACTCAGCACACCTAGCAGCAATAACCCTTACCACTGCGAATCAATGAAAAAATGGTCCTATTTTCTTATGGTAATTCGTCAATTTAATAGGAAAATGCAATGGAGTGACTGGCTCAAGGTATCTCACATCATTGCCAAACGTATTGCCATTGAGCCATCTGCAGATGAAACCTGCCCTATTCAAATTGTGCCACTGGCTAACTGCTCAGGAATTGCTTCAAAGTCAATTATCCTACTTGACTTTCACGATCATCAATGGCCAAAGAAATCGTCAATCCCAGGGTGGCCATCCACCACATCAAACAAGCTCAATGAGTTAAAAACGATCTATGGCAAACAACTTCTCAATGACATTGTTTCACAAATCCCTCACGTATACTGCCTAAGTTTCCAAGACAATCACCATAAAAAATGTGCAGCTTTTTCAAGCGACATAACCAAACAATTAGTTCTACCCCCACCGAAACATGGCGTGGCTTCGCCATTAAATCTCTATGAAAGCCTGCCATGGAAAGAACCCACACTCAAAAGTGCCGTTCAACTATTATCACACTATGCTCACTGCCCCACTCGCGGCTATATATTCCACCGACTTCAAATCAAGCGACCCCAAATACCCAATTTAGGCACTGATGCCCGCGCTAGAGGGATTATTATACATGAGTGGCTATCACAAAGATCATCCATCACCAACTTCTCCTCTTGGTTTCAAGGAATAATTCAACGATTTATCAAAGAAGGGTACTATATACCCAAAAACCTATGGCATCATGAAATGTCGCGATGTCAGAAAATGATTCATTCCTACCTTGAACTTGAACAGCAATGGCCTAGCCTTGCAAAAATGACTGAGATGGAAAAATCATATGAATATGCTATTGATGGAGTTCATTGCAAGCTGAGGGTTGATGGTGTTTTAAATTTTGGCTCTCATGCCATTTTAATTGACTACAAAACATCTGCACACAGTATTTCAGATTGCTTGCCCCATCGCCTTACAGCCCCTCAATTGCCTCTATACTCCTTAGCTTTTATGGGCAAGCAAGTCATCGGAGCCTCCTACCTTATTATCCAAGAACACACATCATTTTTCTCTGGCCTGACATGGAGTCGCGAAACACCCTATCCACTCAAACATTACTCAAATAACATTCTAAAAGAATGGCAGGATGAGCTTCTCATATTAATGCAGAAGATTAAATCAGGTAACTCTGCACCACAGCCAATCAATGAGGCTCTCTGTAACGAATGCGCCGTACGAAGCATTTGCAGACATACCTTGCATCAGGATCAAAGCTATGCAACTCACTGATCAAAGCGTCCGCGCACGCGCACTCAATACATCTCATAGCTTTATCGTACAAGCACCTGCAGGATCAGGTAAAACGCATCTATTAGTTCAGCGATTTCTCGCACTATTAGCACAGTCAGACCACATCGAAAACACACTCGCTATAACATTTACTAAAAAGGCTGCTGAAGAAATGAAAGAACGCATACTTCAATGGTTAAGCGATCAATCACCCGATCAATGGTTAAAAAAGATACAGAAACAAATCAAACAAAAAGGATGGGATAACGCGCTATTACAACAAAACTTACAAGTCATGACAATCGACAGTCTTTGCTACCAAATCGTTTCATTAAACCAAAGAGCACCCGACATACACCCCTACCCTGAAATACTCTACCAGCAAGCGATTGATCACTTTCTAAGAGATGACTCTCACTTAAATAATATCAACAGTATATGGCAATGGTGTGGTGGCGACCCCAATAGGCTATCATCGGCATTCACTGAGCTATTACGCGAACGCGTTGGTTGGGCTTATCACTTACTACAACAACAACCTTCAAGTATAATCGACTATACCAATCAATCGTGTGAACGCTTAGCTCAATGGGCTGTTAGCGAATTTATACAAAACACCGAACTTGTTTCGCAAATCTCCCACTTCCTAAATGCATTGAAAGCCGTGCATACCCATTCTTACCCCTTATGCGACATCAGCAATTCAGCCAATGATTGGCAGCATTTGGCGAACTGGCTTCTCACCAAAAAAGGTTCTTTAAGAAAAAGGCTTACTCTCAAGCATGGTATGCCAAATAAAAGCATGATCGATGATCAAACGCACAGTGAACTACACCGTCTATGGCAAGAACTTCGTACAGATCTTGGCAATAATTTACTGGCCTTGCTTCATCTTGCACATATACAAAACATCCACACCCCATTTATCTCTGCCCAGCAAGAAACACTTCTCATGGCTATTCGTTATCTGGCACCGCATCTTCTCGGCTATCTTCACACGGTATTTAGTGAACAACTATGCGCTGATTTTAGTGAGATTCTTATACAAGCACGCTCACTACTTGTCTCTGATCCTTCTATACAAGAAAAACTCTATAATTCGTGTCATCACTTGCTTATCGATGAATGCCAAGACACATCTCCTGCACAGTTTGATTTAATTCATGCTCTGACCAAGGACTGGGACAATTCTCGAACATTGTTTTTAGTTGGCGACCCACAACAAAGCATCTATAAGTTTCGCTACGCCGATGTGCGTCAATTTCTCCACATCCAGCAGCACGGATTTGGTGAAAAAGATATAGAACCGCTTTCTCTGACTAATAATCTTCGCAGTGCTAAAAAGTTAATAGATGACATCAATATTATATTCACTCAACTATTTAGCTCTAAACAATGCATTAATTACGGACTGATGCGGCATCACAAGAGCCATGCGGTCAAAAAGACCCTAGGCGGACTATACACTTGTTGGCACAACGCAGGGCCTGAACAAACAATCTTAGATATTATAAAAAACACCGCACCTGATAAGGATGTATGCATCCTGGTACGCAAAAGATCTCAGGCATATGCTCTGATTCATCTTCTTAACACACATGCCATCCCATTTAATGCCCCCGACATGTTTCCTAGCAAGCAACACGGCGTCTTTTCTGATCTGCTCTCTTTATCTATCGCACTTTTAGACGCATCTGACAAACTGGCATGGTACAGTGTATTAACCAACGCACAAACAGGGATGACATTAGCTGATTTGACTTCACTAGAGAACAACGCTCCCTTATTTTTTGACCACACTTTCTTTAAAGAAGCAACCAATAACCCGCATCTTGACAAAGACGCTATGCAATTCTGGGCTGACCTTATCGGGCTATGTCAAGACAATCCTCAATGGCCAATTGGGCAGAAAATCTGGCAATGTGCACACCACCTTGGTTGGCTTGCTCAGTTGGAACATAATCTTATCAGTGACATTGCTTCATGGTGTCATCTCCTAAATGAACTAAATATCACACGTGGCATGCAGTTAAATAGACACACCCTGACACAAATAGCTGGCAAACAGCTTATGAGCAAACGAGCTGCGCACGCACAAGTACACATCATGACTATTCATCATGCAAAAGGCCTTGAGTTTGATACAGTTATCGCCCCCTATTTGGATCAATATCAGCAACAACGTGACACATCTGCAACCTACTATAATAGTTTCTTTGATAGTGATGGGCTATTCTCATTGATGATACCTAAACAGTCTTGGTCAAATCAAGAGCATCGATTAGACTGGTACCGTTGGATTGATAAATGCCAAGCAGAGCAAGAGCAAAAACGGCTCCTTTACGTCGCTATGACTCGTGCAAAGTCTCGTTGCATAGTCATGGGACAAAACAATCCTGCTCCTCAAAGTTGGGCGGGATCACTGCAACACATCCATCCACAGTCCACAATCCAAGAAGTTCAATGCGCGTATTCAAATACTCAAAAGACGCACTTATCCTACTATTATCCACGGCCCACTCCTCAAAGAAACGCGCAATATGAATGGAATGAGTGGATACCACATGAAGATGACTACTCATCAGCACTTGGCACAGTGCTGCACGACATACTCTATCGATTTTGGCAAAACCAGACATCTGACTGGACATCCATCAATGAAAAATATAACCATATATGGAAAAAAATCGTTATTGATCAGGGGAAATCACTCAGCGATCTAAAATACAGCATAGAACCTCTTACCTACAAACTTTCCAGATGCACCCAATTAGCGTGGATCATCAAAAAAAGATCGGAATTTGATGAAGCAGAATGGCCTTGCCAGTCAAGTTGTGGGCAAGACTGCGTTATCGACAGAATTTTCATTGAAGATGATACTGTGCATATTATTGACTACAAACTTAATTACCATGAAAAGCAACATGCTCAACTGGAACTTTATGCCAAGGTAGCCCGAGAGTTCTTTCAAAAAAAACTGACAAAAACCTATATTTACGATATTAACGAAAACAACTTAATAGAAATCAATCACACTTTAATATTATCTTAAGAGGTGTATTGTAGAATATTACTATATAATAATCAGAAATCTATGACCTCACTTAAGCACGCATCTATCCAAACAAGAGTTGACAGCAGCATTGACGCAATGAATAGCATGTCTATCGAGCAACTCACTAAAAGCCGTGATAAAGACATGGCGCTGATAAGCCACGAGAAATTAGTTGAGCTAGCCACGCACGTGCGTGACTGCTGGCTAGTGCTTGAGCAAGCTATCATTCTACTGGCTCTTTACCACAAGACGTATTCACTCAATAAGACTCATATTGATTACCTAGACGAAACAGAATATTTATTGGTATCAATGAAACATTCGCCTATTTTCAAACAGACCAACCAGCTATTGAAGTCAATTCAAAAAGAACGGACACAACAAGCAGCCTTTTTCTTCAACAAAGTACATAAGTGTATGCAAACAAATAGCGATCACCACCTTGTCATTCCAGCAACAATCGATTGCACACTCAACCTCATGACTGCTTACTTTTATCTAGCACATTCCTACACAACAAAATGCGATACACACTATCAGACAATGAAAAGATATATTGTGAAGCATACACAGATTCAGTCACAATTAATGATAGAAATGGATAATATATCTAAAATTCTCTGCTATCAGCTAAATCAGCTTCACATAACCCCTGCACATAGTCAAATTTTACTCGGTTCATACAATAAGCTGAAAAAGCACAGTGAGAATATGACCAAACGGCATTTAACGAGCCCTTTTAAGAAAAAAGTTGATTTTCTACTATCGCAGATCCATAGTAAACTAAAAAAAGCAAACCGAAAATAAAGTTAGACAGGCATACCACTATGGAAACGAACACATTGCTCAGGCTGTAGTATCAGTTTACCCTCAAATTTTGCTAAACGGGTGTAACTATCACATACAGTATCCTCATCAAATCCCCACAATTGAGCTATCTCTAAATAAACCTGCGCATGTCTTTGCTCTGCTAACATTAACTTTCTATAAAAAGATGCCAACAACTTGTCATCTAACACGTCTGCAAGACCATTAAAACGTTCACAAGAGCGAGACTCAATGAGCGATGAGATAACCAACGTATCGCATATTCTCTGCGATGGATCTGTGCTGCGAGCTAGCAATAGCGCTTTCCCATAGCGTGGAGGCTGTAAGAACGACCATTCGACCTTATACTTCTTCAACCATGGAAGTAAAATCTCAAAATGACGCATTTCTTCCCTGACTATTCGGCTGAGCTGTGCTTGGATCTTTCTATCCGCAGTTCTATTTAGCAAGGCTAGAGCACTTTGAGCCGCTTTGCGCTCACACCATGCATGATCAAGCAAAATCGTTTTAAGATGAATCGCTGCTCTTTCGTACCATATTTGTGGCGTGGATGTGAAAAGCTCATATTCTGTAATCAACATATACTCATCAGTTATAAAAAAAACATTATGACTTACATCAAGCTTTACTGCAATACACCAAGTCAAGTCATGTCTTTGATGATGTTTCATACCGATCTTTTTTGTGTTAGATTATTAAAAATGGTTAATTAAATTATGTTTCGTTTACTTCTTTTTGCAGCACTGTTGCTCTCTCACAATGCTCGCGCCTATGACTTACACATGTACATACAACATAAGTCAGATAAAACACCCTGTCTTGAAATCATCACCCCTTCAGTATTGGCTCTGCATCATATGAATGGGGTCTACCCAAGCACTGTGGAATGGCTTAATGACACACCAAATGACGATCCTCCTACATTACATTTACTGTGGCATGATCTGACAGACAATGGACAAGATTTCCACTACGCCAATGAAAATCTTATTTTGCACATTCATACGATTGAAACAAAGCATAATGAAATTATAGCTCGAATAATTGGATCACCTATTGACAGAACTATCATTTTGCACACAAAAAACAAATCATCAAAAGACCTGCTTCTTAACCTCAAAAACACCTCTATTTTAATAAAAATACATAATAACAAGGAGTTTGTATAAATATGCGTCATATTATGTAATTGATGCACAAAAATTGACAATGGCGCCAAAAACATGCATAATAGTGAGTTAAATATAGACAGAAAGAGTTCATGATGGAAAATTACGAAATTGAGCCATATGTTAAGCAAATCAACAAGGGGTATTCTCCGGAACAACTCGTTGAATGCATACTGAATAATGTCTCTAAACTCAATCTCCTCAATTCTGAATTTATGTTTTGGGTATTGAAAATTTATGAAATACAACTGAACGCGAGTCAATTAATAACAAATTCTTCTGGTGAATGGCATACACATATAATGAAAATGTCAACGAACAACCTCTTTCCGCTGACACTCTGTTCACCACAAAGCTTCTACTTCGATCGTAAGTTTGAAGAGTTTTCTCCAGAAAATCCTTCATTTAGCTTTTTTAAATATGAAGAAGATGAAAAAAATATCCAGAGCAAAAAAGTAGTGTATAAAAACGTTGTCAGCCACATCCTTGCTGACCTTAAAGAGCACAAAGACCCCAGCAAGCTGCCTGAATCTGACTACAACAAGCTGCTTAAATCTCTTGGTGATATGGATATATTCAATTTTTTTCTAATCATTCAATCACTGCTCACTAGTCCAGCGCTCACCACACACGTCATTATGACAATTGAAAAATTACTTGATGACAGTCACCAAAACTCATTAAAAGTCATGCTGCTTTACTACTGTGATGCAAAAAAAGACACCTTCCTTTACAAACACTTATGTAATCGCTCATGTGAGGAGGCTAAACTGGAAAAGGAAGAGATGAGAAAATGGTTGCCAATTGACGCAACACCTCATAACGAAGTAGCCCGAATGTTGTACTTCGACATTGATAGAATTCTTTGTATGGCCAAAAAAATCCATGAACTAGTTCTTCTCCTTCCTGGCCTTACTTGTTCTAACGCACTGACGTCTACAGATGCGTCACTCGTTTGTGACCTGATTGATGAACTTAAGCTTATCTTCCAAGAACACTATATAAGCTTGCATTTTGCGCTAAAGGACTTAATGACGAGCTACAAGAATTTCAGCGACGACTGGACCTATCATTCTTGGCGAAGCATCCCCCACATCAGAGTTCCTGCCAAAACCGATTTGCTAACAAAATTCCAATTCACAAGCGAATCTATTAGCCCCTCCATGACACTTCAGGCTATTATAGATAAACTTTTATTCCCGGCAGTGATGCCTACAATCTCACCTCACTTTGCTTCTAAACTTCTATTATACTATAAACTGAACGCTAAAGCTGAGCCTATTATAAATGATTCTGACTTCACCCCTACTTCAATCTTACACCCTACCCTCCAAGACTATGCTGCTATTGCAAGTATGCCGCCCATTTCTGAAAGTATAGCACCACATATTGAGAAAGTCTTTGAAGGTCTCAAACAGCAAATAGATGATTCTATACTTGAACGTTTACCTAAACAAACACTCTCTCATGGACTTGCCTGCGGTTTAAAATCGCCAACCGTACTTACACAAATACAAGAGTACTATAACCTTCCTGATAGCTTAGATAGCCAAGAGAAGATCATAGAGCACCTTAATGATAACATCAAGGCTACCTATTTGAAACGACTCGGCTCACTTAAACTTTTTTTAAGCAATTTAGGTGCAGAACCACAACAAACTTTTCTCTGTATAACTTCAATACTTGCCAGGTGCACCCCCCCATTTACGCACCGAAATTTCAATGGATACCCCAAAATCTATTACCCGCATGCATCTATTGCAGCAAACTTCTATCTTGAACAATTTTCTAAAGAAAAAACCCCTTCATACCCAAATACCGCTGATAACCTAAGATCACTCGAGAATTTTTTAATATTATCCCAAAACAACAG
The DNA here is from genome assembly GCA_964568795.1 of uncultured Gammaproteobacteria bacterium. Taxonomy (GTDB): domain Bacteria; phylum Pseudomonadota; class Gammaproteobacteria; order Comchoanobacterales; family Comchoanobacteraceae; genus CAZMRQ01. Next base: position 20,313 of record CAZMRQ010000004.1, read on the forward strand.
TCTTGCTCATTTAGTTGTCAATCTTCTAATGAAACCCAGAGTCAGAAAAAGAGCAATCCGCGCAAGTACAGAATTGGCATGGGTGTTCGACCCTTGCCCAAAAACAAAGATCGGTCATTTTACTGGACAATATTTTTTTTATAATGTTGTTAACAAGTTATTAAGTACAACGAAGATTCTGCATGCTGGAAAACCTGATAAAGTAGGGATTTTGCAACAAACATGTCAATATGCTGTAGAGATTCTAGCAGACACTAACCTCTTTAGGGACACACTGAGGGCTGGGTTGAATTACTACCACTATCTTAATCTCAAACTTGTTGAAATGGAAGGGCTTCTCGGACACGCTTGCTCAACCATGCCCTTTGTCAGAAATTCAATCTACTATCGATTCTACAGAAGCTGCACTTACTACTCAATGCTTCTCAATTCTATTATAGCTCAGATACTTACTGCATCACGCAAACCACTTAACGAGTATCAATTAACTGTAGTCGAATTAATGGTTAATTGGGGAGAACACTGCCATACTAGCTCTACACTTAGTGAGGAAAGAGAATTCATCACTCTAGGAACAGCTTCTTTTAATAAGACCCCGTCATCTTTCTCACTGAGTGAATGTGACACTACAAGCTGTAGCTCCAGGGATACTTCGGTCCCACAAGATTTTTTTTCTTGCCCTAACTTTACTCTGCGAGACGCAACAACTATATATCCTCGCAGCCCCTGATAGTCAATAAGGGCATTTATCATACCCTTATTACTATAACCTACTAATACTTGACATAAAGGCTCAATCTGTCATAATTAATCGAAATTTAATTAACGGAGATCACACATGGCACCCGATGATAGTCCTACAACGACAGCACCTTTGTTTGCAGATCAGGCTAAAGAACTTTATGACGCCCTATGCACAGAATATGCAAATGTATTATCTGAATGGCAAAACAATGAGCTCAGACAATATGCCCAATTATTCCAAATACTGAGTAATAACCAATCAATTCAACGTCTACGAACGATGAATCCTGAAGCACTCGACCCAAAACATCTGGCTACTGTGGAACATACAAGTTATGAGCGGCAGCTTACGAATAGTGGCAAAAAAATGACACTTTCTACATTTGCAACTCAAAGCTTTGTTGGTTTCAATAATCATATGAGGGGCTATCTATTAACACCAGACTCACAGACTAAATTCATCGAGTATATGGTTAAATTATGCATTCAATGGGAACATGTTTTAAGCGCCTATGCAAGAGGAAAAGAAAGCCGAATTCAACAGATTGCAAGTTCGATTAAAAGGGAGATTGACGCAATAATCCGTATGCCGGAGCAGGGAGGAATCCTCTCGGAAACATCTAGCAGTATGAAGACACTACTATCATCAGCATTCAAGCCTCTTACCTCCGACCCTGATTTCACCCTCCAAGATCCCGACCCATCAGACATAACAGCTCTTGCCATTTTGCTTCCGGACACTCAAAATACACTCTCTCTGCCAAAGGTATTTTATCGCTTGTCATTAGCCCTCTACAATAAGTTTACTACCATGTATGAAGCTTTCTTTGAACTTCAAGGAGAATCTCACATGTATGACACTGAAATCGCTAATTTAAGCAATCCAGGCTGGTGGAAGAAAGTAATAATAGATGATGCCTTCAATGGCAATTTGAATAAATTTAACGAAGCTTGCAACCATATCCGAGATCTTAGTCAAAAAGAAGTTGTCCGATCTATGCACCCTTCATTAGTCACAAAAATTTTACGACTTTTTTCAGCGGATAGGCAAGAGGATCCTTTCAAGCGAAATTCGATCGTAATTGAGACCTCTTATTCAACTGGTTTACTCAATAAACATATAGTTGGTACAGTTGCCTTGTGGCAAACCCCTGAAAAAAAAGAGCTTCAAAAAATATTGCATTCAAGTAAGTGTGCGGTAGAAACAGCGATCAAACTGGTTATCCAATCGAATCCAAGCATCAAAGCAGAACAACAAAAGATACTGCTATGCATGAATACAGTAGCAGATATTGACCAAAATGACACGCCCCAAAATTTCATTCAGTATATTCAACAGCAGACTCACCCAACCTTAGCTAGTGCGCAAAACACTTACAACATAACTTTCCCACCTGAAGTTGATATAAGCACACTAATGCATTGCGCACACTCATATATTTTTTCAAAGACACACTCTGATCGTTTGGGGAACATGACAGTTGCTTTATGCTTTCATCCGCATTTTAATCCGTCAAGATCTAGCTCTATCGATGAAACACTTATGAAAGCTGTTACTAATATCAGAAAACTAGTCTCACAAGTTTTTTGTAAATTAAAAGCAATTTTCGATCAATTAGGTGGTCTTCGAGACCTTATTGGGCACTTAATTACAGAAATCCAATCAGCTGCCCCTAAAAATGGTGCTGCCTCTGCAGTAATCAACTCTTTAAAAAGATCTTCAAAGGATTTACTTAATTTAAGGGACGAAATGTATACTAACGATAGAATAGACATGCTGACTCTACCTGTCACAAAGTTAGAGGAATGTTGTAGATACTCAAATGATACCATGTTACTCACTGCGCTAAAAGGCTCACAAGCGCCTAGAAGGCTAGCATCTCAACTATCAAGTACTATCAGTACTTTAATAATGGATGCCCCAACTAATATAGAGCCCGCATTTCTACAATCGCTTACAGCTCTTGCACAATGTACTAGCGAACAAATTAATCCCATTTGTTTTGCCATCTCACAGGCTGCAAAAAAAGAAAATGATGAGAAATCGAAACAAAAAAAGGTGGCTATGACAGCATCGCCCTAACAGGAATAAACAATAGAATTGGCTCTAGTCAAAAAACATGTTAGCTCGCTATAACTGTTCTGGAGCTAAAGCCTTGGGGGATGAAAATGCATGAAAATTTGACAAACATACATTTTTAATCCAAAATTAATAGATTCATCACAATACAGGAGATGACAAATGAACTTAAAGCAAACACCCAGTTACTTCCGATTTAGTTCTAAGCTATTCACATTCATACAAAATGTTTTCGACAGAATCCGTCTTCTTGGGATATTTATAGGAATTTTTCTATCACCCCTTTTCATACTATTAGTCCCTTTAGATATCTTATCTGTTTTATACTCGAGTACTAAGTCCTATTTTTCTCGCCATGTGCAGATGACGAAAACTCATAGTGAAATATCAAATACAGATGCACCTACTGCTCAAAATTCAATCGATATCACCTCTGATAGTGCACAAACTGTAGAGCCAAGTGCACATAAAAAAGAACCTGTTCAACCTTCTAATAAAAGCG
>CAZMRQ010000004.1:23738-52068 GCA_964568795.1 uncultured Gammaproteobacteria bacterium
CATAACTAATGAGGAAATCCAACAACTAGATGCACCTAGGGTAATACAGAGGCTACAGAAAACTATTGATGGTATTCCCAGTAGTGATGCAGCTGCCGAAAATCTTAAAATGGCAATCACACGATTATCTCAGGAGATCATAGCGAAGATAACACCAGAAGCGAGCACTACAACTGCTCACACTCCCTTACAATCTGTTTCATCACATGAAGTTGGCACTATACAATCCGAAATCCCTCATGCACCAGCTACATCTGCAGCGGCTCCCGAGGGTTCAGCAGATGTTCTTCAACCTTATACTAATGCCGAGTTACTTTACCTCCATCAAGAAGTCCTAAAAGACATGACTAAGGAGCAATTGCACCAACTAGATATACCTAGTGTAATACAGAGGCTACAGAAAACTATTGATGGTATTCCCAGTAGTAAAGCAGCTGCCGAAAATCTTAAAAAAGCATGCATAGGATCTCTTGATTTCTTTAACCGATCTGAGCTATATACTAAATTCTATGGTTGGTCGGATGCAAAGTCACATCATCCAGTACAACACTTCGTTATTTCATGTATCCTATCTGCAGCTCTAATCAATGAACATGCGACCCAAAGAACTAATATTTTCTTTAAATGGTGCTACAACCTGGATAGTATTGGAACAGATGATGCGCATGAAACATTACTTCAACACATATTTAAACAAAGCTTAACTTCATTCTTTGGTAACTCCAGCAATGATAGCCCCAATACATATGGAATACATACTGACTATCATAGAGCTTTAATTAAAGCACTCAGCCAAGCAACTCATGAACGAACAAGCAACTATGGCGCGAAATGGTCAACAGAACCCCAAGACACTACAACTAAGTTGATGTATAAATCGCTAATACATGCAATTGTAACATTTGAAACAGAGGACAGCTATCACTATATGACTCCACAAGCATTACTTGGCTTGTGGGCTTTCCCTCTGATGACACAATACAGTAAGGGGGTTCCCTTGGGGAAAGTGATGAGAGACCCGAGTTACCAAGCTATGGCAAACAACTTTCGTGACTCAATTAGCACTATGCACGGTGGAATATTGCATTCGTTATCCATGCTGGCAAGCCCGAAAAATCTCTATGAACAGCTCCCACCTTCTTTTTCACAGAAGGTAGAGCACGATGATATAGTGGTATATGGGAAATGTTTAGCAGCGATTTGGGATTGCAAAATGGAAACAATACATTTAGAAGACACACCTGGGGTAACCTTCACACAAGAATTTATAATAAAAACATTTTTCACTGATCCCGAATCTGGGCCCAGCAGATCTTTTGCGTCTGACTCTACCAACACTCCAGGTCAAGCCGATATACAACTGGAAATTAACGATAAAATGGTACAAAACAGGCATTGGCAAGGCAGAAGTCTTTTGAAACTAAAGAATTCCTTTAAACAATATCTGGTTTCAATATCAGATTCTGCTCGAAGATCTACTATTTCATTTGCAGAAGATGGAACTTCCACTTACACTGCAGATCAAAAAGATTCTACGCTTAATCAACACACTGATGCAGAAAACCTTAACCCTCAACGGCCCTAGTTTAATGAAACATAATTATTAGAGCCTAATTGACCGTTAGGCTCTTCATTGAGAATTCTTCAATTTTCTTCCATATTGACAATCTTCTTTAGCACTCTCAATAAGCCTATCGAACAAAAATTGGTTGATAGCACTTGGCTGAATTATCGGCATGTCTGACATACAATATCAGCAGAATACACGTAGCAAACGCAAGAGGAAAATCAAAGGCATCATGTGTTGACACGCGCGCGTGTTTCATCCAAAATTAATTAAAGCACCTTAAAGGAGCCTGATGTGTTCATTGCCAAAAAATCAAATAATCTTAGATCCGAGAGAGTCTTGTGTGATGGGTAATGCACGACTACTTATTCAAGAACTTATGTGTGCAGGCAAACAATTTTGTAAAATCAATCTGCCATTTCTTTTACAAACCAGGAAATATCAAAGTGCATCTATTCTGAGAACAACTGAAAATTCACAGAGCGCATCTTTCAATTTCCTTTTGTTCTATGATTTTATAATGCATGCTCCGACTTGCTTATCCCATTATTGGTCTGATTTAATGCTTGTGAATAACACTTTAATATCTAAACAAACTGTGACTCATCAACTGCACCAGGTCAAATCATGTCTATAAAGCTCTGGTTATTAAGGCGGCAGGTCAGGCGACTTGCAGAAAGGCAGCGGCGTCTCACTATTTTTGAAAACAGAACTCTTTACGAAAATCACTTATCTCGATTCCCTCTACATAAAAACATACGATACACAGATGATCAAATGACCGATATTCCAATGAGATGGCTTCACCCTCAACACCCTATCAATAAAAAAGTGATCCTGTTCTTTCACGGTGGCTCAATGTGCATGGGGAGCATCAAATCTCACTCATCATTAGCAAGCTATATTAGCGCAAAAACATCTATGACCTGTGTGCTGCCTAAATACCGTCTTTCTCCCGAACACCCCTTCCCTGCCGCTATAGACGATGCCTGCCAAATATACCGTTACTTGCTTTCTCAAGGATACCATGGGGAAGACATTGCCATCTGTGCTGACTCTGGGGGTGGATTGCTTGCAGTAAACGTGGCTATTTATGCTCGAGAAAATCAATTGCCCATGCCACAATCACTGTCTTTACTTGCACCGGCCTTGTGTACAGATCTTGTCGAACAAGATGATGCCTATCAGGACTTAGATGAAAGAGACCCTGTCCTATCACTAGTTGATTTACGTCGATACTCACATGCCTATCTTGGAAATTCTGATCCAGAAGACCCACGTGCATCACCACTTTACGCCGACCTTTCAGATTTACCACCTACCCTGCATGTTGTTGGCAGTGAAGAAATGATCTTGGATCAAATCAGACAATTTCACATTAGAAGCATCAAGGCAGGCGTTCAATCACGTCTTATTGTTGAAAAAGGGTGTTTTCATGCTCACTACTTACTTGCTTCTATTCTTCCTGAAGCCAATAAATCACTTAATCATATATCTGATTTCATAGTCAGCCAATTTAACTCGCACAAATAGCTTGCTCAAGAAATTCCTTTTTAATCTCTGTACCCACTTTCATAGTCATAGGTTTAACAAAAAAACCATTAATTCCTGCATCTTGAGCCTGATTTCGTATTTGCTTGTCTGAATGGGCTGTTAATGCAACTATAGGCACATCACTCAACCACCCACCAAATTCTCGCATCTTCCGAGTTAATGTAATCCCATCTGTATCAGGCAATCCCAAATCCATCAAAATTAAATCAAACTTTTCTCTTTTTACTGCCTCAATAGCTTCGATACCATTTGATGCAGACTGTGCATCACAACGTATGTTATTAAGGACCATCATAGCTATTTTCTGTGCAAGAAGCAGATCTTCTACTACAAGAACCTTATATTGCCCTGTCATCTACAACCTCCTTTATCATATATGTTATATCCATTAAAAAAACAATTCAATACTGTTCATTATAATTCAACCAAAATTGTTATACTACACCGAATAACGCATCTTGATGTCAGTCATATCTGCAATATTAATCACTAAACTTTACTGTGTCATCAAATGCGTTTAAAGTATATGAAAAAGGGGCTCTGCCGTGCAAACATATCTTCAATTCCTCAATGACATCTTAACACAAGGTCAAAAATCACCTGATCGCACCGGAACTGGGACAATCTCTCATTTCGGCTATGACATGCGTTTTGATATTCGCAATAAATTCCCCCTGCTGACTACAAAAAAAATACACCTTAAATCTGTCATTCATGAGCTTCTATGGTTTATACAGGGATCTACCAATATACACTACCTCAAAGAAAACGGTGTGCGTATATGGAATGAATGGGCCGATGAATCAGGAGAGTTGGGTCCTGTATATGGCGCTCAATGGCGTTCTTGGAAAACATCTAATGGAGAAAGTATTGATCAACTTCAGCGACTCATCGAACAATTAAAATCAAATCCTCATTCTCGCCGGCATATCCTGTCTGCATGGAATGTTGGATCACTCTCTGCAATGGCTCTTCCGCCCTGCCACTTGCTTTGTCAGTTCTATGTCACCCAACAAGGCGAACTTTCTTGCAAACTTACCCAACGCTCTGCAGATGCCTTCTTAGGTGTGCCGTTTAATATCGCCAGCTATTCTTTACTGACATACATGATTGCTCAAGTAACTCATTTAAAGCCAGGTGACTTCATTTGGTCTGGCGGAGACTGTCACATATATCTCAATCACTTAGATCAGGTCAAGCAGCAACTTCAAAGAACACCCACTTCACTCCCCACATGCTCGCTTAACCCCAATATCACACACATCGATGACTTCTGCTACGATGATGTCACTATCCATAATTACAATCCACAATCAGCAATAAAGGCACCTATTGCTGTCTAGAACATGACCAACACATTGCACAGCTACCTATTCACCTTGAGTACTCAAAGCTTGCTGTCTCCATTGACATCTATCTCCTTACTTCTGTGAGATTTTGCAAGCCACATCTTTGTAGCACTGGCTAAAGACAAACCAGATAATACCTCCCACCCTAAAAAGCACTGTCCTGTTGTACTAAAAAATACGCATCAATACGACACTCTAGTTTCGATATGTTTTCCCAATCATTATTTTTCTCTCTTTGACCCATCCCAATTTATCATAATCAAAGAGAGTTCTTTCATGGTGTGGGGGCAACCAATAATCTGCACGCCATAGATACGCACTCTCCGATTGCAGGGTATCGCTTAGTATTTTCTTATCAATATCTCCTGTTAATAAAAAAGTTTTGTGTCCTATCAGTTTAACTACAAGCGAAGTTTGATTCTCATTGTTATACACTCTGTCTGGGTGTAAGACTTTAAAACACAGACCACCAAAACATTCCCCGTGGCCTCTTTTAATACGTGTTATCTTCACACACTCTCTTTTCAACGAAAGATTTCGGCAAGCTACTGTGATCGGCGATCCATAGATCTGACCTTTTAATTTAAGACGTGATAAAAATGACCATATCCCCCCAGCATGATCTAAATCACTGTGGCTCAGTATGATTGCATCCAAAAAAATATGATTTTTCCTCATGAACTGCTTAATCAACCGTGCCGGTTTTTTTCGTGCAGTATCGTAAAGGATGGCTCGGCTTCCTTTCCAGAATAAACAGCTGAGTCCATGCCCTACCTCAAAACATTTCATGGACTCATCTCTATCAATCTTCTCATACGACCACCCCATTAACAATAAGCCCACCAAAACTATATGCCATCGACGCTTCATTCTTATGCCCGCCCATGCTACTAATGCGGCAAACACACAAACCTGCCAAGGCCATGAATTAATCCCCCTATCTGGAAGAAGCTCATCCAATGAACAAAACAGAACAACAAATTTTTCATTCAATGCAGTTAAATAGAGTGTTGCAGCATGCCACTTTAAAAATGCAAACATATTTGACAAAACTATATTCACACTTGCATGAATCATGATAAATGGCGACAAACATGGTGCAATACACCATGACCAACTACTTGTATTCATTTCAAAGAAATGCAATATAGGCCAAAGAACCATTTGCACACCCACATGTGCCCAAAACAGTTGACTCCCTTGACGGAAAACTACTCCTAAATAGATTGAAGCTGTCATTGAAAGAAACAAAGATGCACTTAGAACCTTATTTGGGAAAATAATACAGACCACCAACCAAATCAGCAGTTGCTTCTTTATAAACCTCTTAGACAACCTTTTTTGCAATAATAAAGATGCAAATGCCCTGACACTTGGCAAATTCAAACCTGAGACGAGTAACAAACCTAACATCAGTCCATATACCACCTGTTGTGGTAATCGGCATGTCTGACGTAAAAAATTAAATACATAATTTATATGCAAACCAGATATCACAAGGACATGGTAAATACCCAAAAACTGAATAGCTTGTATTAATGATCGATCACATTCCCTTGCTTGACCAAAAATCATTGCCATAGTGAAACCGCTATTGTCACTGTGACGCACTAAATCATAAACCCATCGAACATGTGGCTGTATTGTGGCGTGGATCATTTGCAATGGATCTATACTCAAACAACGCCACAACACACACCATATATGAACTATTATTATATACACGATATGCCGTTTATTCTTCGTCAAAAAACACACAGCAATACTGATAAGAACACCCATGCCTTCATTCATTAAAACTGCAGCATAGTGTGTCGAAAGGATTCCAATAATAATTCGCATGCTTTGAATCTTAACTGATCCTTTTTCAAGCAGCTAGACCGTTATATTCGGTCCTGAAGTATATCCTGGCGAATACGCGCCATCCAATGAATGAGTACGTGAATATTATGCAATGATGCTAACATAGCAAATGCAGGCTCTTTCATTTTGAATAAGTGATGTAGGTAGCCCATACTGTAGTTTTGACACGTATAACATGTGCACTCTGCGTCTATAGGTCCTTTCTCAGTTAACCAGCGTGACTGTCCGATTTTGACTGCCACTCCCTGGCGAAAAACCTGTCCATGACGCGCACATTTTGTGGGGTACGAACTATCCATCGTATCTATTCCATTCGACACAGCAAGTGAAATACCCAACATATCCCCAATACCCAATAAATGCCGCGGCTTTTCCTTAGGCAAATGAATCGCCGTCATTTCAAGGACATTTTTTAGATCATGATGGTCGCGACCAAACGACCCACCTAAAGCAAAACCATCCCAATCACGTTGACATAGCATATCACAACTGCGATGACGTAAATCAGGATCAAGCCCCCCATGAACCACTCCATAGATGCCTTGTTCAGAAGGATTGATTTGATGGTAATCGTATGACCGGTTCATCCATCTATGTGTGCGCTCAAATGAACGCTTTAATGCATCACTGCCCAGATGAAACGGCGGCAGCTCATCAAATGGGATCATAATATCAGAGCCAAAAGATTTTTGAGCCGCTATTGAGCTTTCTGGGGTTAATACAATCACCCGGCCATCTCGGTACGATCTAAATGTGACCCCCTCCTCCTTGACAGAGATCACACTGTTGCTGCTTTTTTTCTTGCCACAACTTTTCAATTCATCAGCTACAGAACCATAGGCTAAAGAAAATACCTGAAACCCCCCTGAATCTGTAATAATAGGTGCTTGTCGATTAATGTATTGATGCAAGCCACCCATCGATGCAATAACATCTGGACCAGGATGAACTAGCAAATGATAAGTGTTACAAAACATGAGCTCTAAACCCAATTGTGTCACACATGTATTGTCCAATGCTTTCAATGTGCCATTGGTCCCTACCGCAACAAAACCCGGTGTTTGAATAGTTCCATGTGGCGTGACAATGCGCCCTACACGTGCTTGTGACTTCTTCGACACATGCTCACATTCATATCTTATTGCTGAATCAACCTTCGTATTAGTGACCATGCTGAACTCTCAAACGTGTTTGTAAAAGATACGTGAGTGACCACACTAGCAAGCAAATCTGCTTGATTGCGTAACTGACGAAAAAGACTGACCAAAGATCAAACACAATTGAAGACAATGCAGTAAAAGTAAAAAACCAAGTATCTATAAGCGATGAGCATGTGACAGCAACGAATGATCTCAAGACAAAAGACCATGTATAATGCTTCGAAATATACCCAAACAGTACCCTTTCAAATATCTGAGACAAACAAAAAGAAACAAATGACAAACTGGCTATTTTAGGAGTTATCCCAAAAACAAGGTCAAATGAAGTGTGCAATTTGTCGTGTATGGATGGTTCATACAACAGATGCATGCTCAATAAGAATGGAATAGCCAATGTGACAATCATCGTTAATACCAAGGTACGGTATGCCTGAGATTTCCCATATTGCTCATGAATTATATTCATACCAAAGAAAAAGGCAATGGTATACACATCTGCTGATGTGACCTCAAAGCCAAACAGCATGATTTGTTTGGTAACAACTAAGTTTGCGCAAACAGGCAGAAAACATAACCACAACACCAATGTCTGGCGACCAAAATAGCGGGCTATGTATGTCACGGTGTACAATAACAAAGTATGAAGTAAAAAAATTATATTGTTCAATGTATTAACCTTTAAGCAATTGTTGATACTTTTCCATCCGTTGACGGTAACGTAAAGCTTGTTCAAATTCAAGACTTTGGGCGTGTTTTTTCATTTGTTTTTCACAAGACTCAATCTCCAAGATCAGATCTTTCTCCTTTGTGATTATTGGATCTTGCTCTTGTTGGCTGTCTTTCTTTATTTCTAGGATGTCCTCAATAGGCTTGATAACACTCTGAGGAACGATCCCATGTTTCGTGTTGTATTTCTTTTGGATGTCGCGGCGTCTTTTAGTCTCACTCATTGCTTCAGCCATTGCTGCTGATACAACATCACCATACAGTATTGCTTTTCCACTGACGTGACGAGCCACCCGTCCTATCGTTTGTATTAATGATGGCGTTGAACGTAGAAACCCTGCTTTATCTGCATCAAAAATAGCCACAAGCGATACTTCAGGCATATCGAGTCCTTCGCGCAAAAGATTGATGCCTACCAGGACATCAAAGCAGCCCAAGCGCAAATCCCTGATTATTTCAACACGCTCAACTGTATCTATTTCAGAATGCAAATACCGAACACGAATGCCTTGCTCCATCAGAAAATCAGTTAACTGCTCTGACATTTTTTTTGTCAGCGTAGTGATTAACACTCTCTCACCTAATTGAGTCCGCTCTTTGATTTCTGATAACACATCTAAAACCTGGTTGCCTGCTGGCCTCACTTCAATCTCAGGATCAACTAACCCTGTCGGACGTACAATTTGTTCTGATACTGATTTTGAATGTTCAGCTTCATATTTCCCAGGGGTCGCTGAAACTGCTATTTTTTGAAATGGAATAGCCATAAATTCATCGAATTTTAATGGCCGATTGTCCATCGCAGATGGAAGCCTAAATCCATGATTAACAAGCATCTCTTTTCGAGATCTGTCCCCATGATACATCGCTTTTAGCTGAGGAATCATCACATGAGATTCATCCAAGAATATAAGTCCATTATGCGGTAAATAGTCCAACAATGTTGCCGAGGGAACTCCTGCCTCTCGTCCTGAAATATAACGCGCATAGTTCTCAACTCCCTGACAATAGCCGATCTCAGTGATCATCTCACAATCATAACGTGTCCGTTGTTCTATCCTTTGCGCCTCTAGCAATCGATTTTCCTTCTTTAACGTCATGACACGCTCATGCAACTCGTTTTTTATTTGATCCACAACACGGAGCATCTTTTCTTTAGGGCTGACATAATGTGTTTTAGGGTAGAGCGTGTAACTCTCGAGACTTCCAAGACAAGCCCCAGTGAGCGGGTCAAATGAAGTTATTTTTTCAATTTCATCATCAAAAAGTTCAATACGGTAAGCTACCTTCCCCTCATCAGCAGGAAAGATATCTATTCGATCACCCCGCACACGGTACTGGCCACGCTCAAACGTTATATTGGAGCGCACATACTGCATTTCAGCCAGTCTTCTTATCAAAGACCGTTGCTCATAACGTGATCCCACCCCAAGCGCCATAGTCATTTTTTGATAGCTATCTGGATCACCTAGACCATATATAGCCGAGACGGTAGCCACAATAATCGTGTCTGGTCGTTGAAGAATTGCCCTAGTAGCGGACAGGCGCATCTGCTCGATATGTTCATTGATAGCAGCATCTTTCTCAATATACGTATCTGTGGCAGGCACATATGCTTCAGGCTGATAATAGTCGTAGTATGATACGAAATATTCCACAGCATTGTGAGGAAAAAAGTTCTTCATCTCACCATATAATTGTGCGGCCAGTGTTTTATTTGGCGCCATGATCATTGCTGGGCGTTGTGTGCGGCTAATAACTTCAGCCATCGTGAATGTCTTGCCCGATCCCGTCACACCAAGCAATGTTTGCATCGGCACATCGTTGGCAATGTGACTTAATATCTGCTCAATAGCTTTTGGCTGATCGCCGCATGGTTTGTACTGACTTCTGAGATCAAACATAAAATAGTTGACGCCCTATATAAGATTGGTTATGTTGTATGGTATATTGGCATAGTCCCAATAAAATTCCAAGTTAAAACAAGGATTAATTATGGTCTCATTCTCAAAGAGGACTAATAATCTTAGCCCTTCAGAAACGCTGCTGGTTGCACAGAGGTGCCGTGAAAAGAAAGCACAAGGGCATAATATCATTGCTATGGACGTTGGTGAGTCCGACCTAGTTGTTCCTCTTCCTGTACAGGCTGCGGCAATTGAAGCCATCCATACCGGTCACAGTAAATACACTGATACAAGGGGCATTCCCCCGCTGAGAGAAAAACTGGCAGAGAAGATATTTCATGATCAAGAATTACAAATAGACCCCCAAGGAGTCTTACTCACTCCTGGGCTCAAACAAGCTATTTTTTATGCCGTCATGTCTACTGTAAACCCTGGTGATGAAGTCATCATACCTGCCCCTTACTGGCCATCATTTAAGAGTATTGTGGTTTATGCTGGTGCAATCCCCGTCATTCTGCCCACTTCACTTGAAGAAAACTTCGATTTGTCTGCTGAAAAACTTGAGAAGGCTATTACAACAAAAACAAAAATGCTTATTCTGACATCGCCAAATAATCCAACTGGTCGTAGCATCTCAGCTGACTTATTGCGTGAGTATGGACGTGTCCTGTCTACACACTCTGACATCTGGATACTGTGTGACCATATTTATCAGAGCCTGTATTGGGGAGAGACCCCATTAAGCTACTTGCCTAAAGAATGTCCACACCTGCACCCTCGTATTATCACTATGGGTGGATTCTCAAAAACATATGCGATGACTGGATGGCGACTTGGCTATATTGCCTCAACAAATGATGAATTAATCGAACATATGCACAACTTGCAAATGCAAACATGCACACACCCAAATAGCATTGCTCAACATGCCGCTATTGCAGCACTTAATAATGCTAAGCAAATACACCATGAAGCTAAAGCAGTCTTCCAAGAACGACATGACTATTTATATGCTGCTCTAAAACAAATACCTGATTTTGAGCTTTACCCCAGCAATGGCGCTTTCTACTTGTTTCCTAGAGTCACGAAGCTCATACGAAAATTTGGTCTACGCGATGACTGTGCTCTGGCTGAGTACCTTCTTGAGCATGCCCATATAAGTGTTGTTCCCGGAAAATATTTTGGCCTTGAAGGGCATATCCGCATGTCTTTTGCCACCCGTTTAGAAAAACTCGAACAGTGTATTACTCAGTTACGCTCTTTGCCAGGCTTGAGTGCATCATCTTAAGTAATTTTGTTGACTGACGTCATAGTATTCGTTATTATCACTACAGTATTCCTCGGTAGCTCAGTGGTAGAGCAGGTGGCTGTTAACCACTTGGTCGATGGTTCGAATCCGTCCCGGGGAGCCATTTTAATAAAAACGGCTTAATTAAATTTCTCACTCAACTTTTGCTAATGCTCTATGCATTGGCTCATATCAATACAAACACCTGATTCAGCACGATACTTTCACTCGTATCTTTGACATGAATCCAAAACCGATGTCATTGCTGCATACTTCTTACCACCAGCAATCTAGGTACATCGAGAACATTCAAAAATGATTGCCGGGGACTGCATTATTCCCCACAGCTACAGGAGCACTCTCTCTCGAGGGGTCTAAACTTTGGCGGTTTAATCCATTAATTTGAGGCCCAGTATTATTTTCCTTCTTGTAACCACACCATGAACCATATTTCTTTGAAAACAACTGATATAAATATTTAAAAAAACCAATAATAGCACCTAAGACAGGAGTCTTAGCAGCTTGGTGAGCTATCCTTTTAACTGCTTGCGTTATTTGGCGTCCTAAAATCTTTATGTGCCCATTCACAGCGCTGAAATTTAAATTATTGAAAATAAGATGACAAAATGTTTGAAAGAACGTTCTATCTTGTTGCTTCTCTGAGTCCTTAACACTCATGACCTCCTTTGGAGCTTCTAATCTTTCATCTGCATCTTGAATAGAGCAGTTGTCTTTCTGAAAAGTCCGAGAAGTGTCCTGGTTTATCATCAACGCTATTTTTTCGTTGATGTAGCTCTTTATTGATTCACACACCAACGACTTTGCTCTGTCTTTAAATCCCTCAGGAAGAGCATCACAGCTGTATCTTTCAGAGCTACAAAGAACAATGTTTGTCTCTTGCTCTATCAACACACTTGGGCATTCTTGTCGACCATCAAGCACAAGTTTCTTCACGTAGTTCAGCATATGAATCGTCTGTGGCATGCTTTTTGTATCTTGAGTAAATACGCTACCATCCAATGGCACATCTATTGGAATACCTTGCCTCATTAGTAACTCAAGCATCTCACTGCGATCATAGGCAATAACTAGCGCATAGAGTGTATGAACTGGCTCAATAGCAAACTGAGATAGCTCAGTCTTAAACTGAGCCAAATCATTGTCTATTATCGCTCTATAAATTGGCATCTGATAATCTGAATGACTGATATGAGCCCTCACCATGTCATCGTCATACAGCGAATCGAAAATAGTCTTGAAGTATTTTTGAAAGACATCTTGACGGAGAATTAACGTCGTAAAATCTTTTAATAATTGCTTCTTATTCAAATTCAAAAAGATTGAATCATTATTTGTTTTCTCTTCCCATTTGGATTTAGTTTTTTGTACAAATTTTTCAATTTAATAATCGAGAACAGCATTGTCTTGCACACCATGCACATCAATAAACTTTTTGTGATCTCTGATAACACCCACAACTATTCTGCTACTCGTATAATTCATCAGGCTCTGCGATATATAATACATAAGCTTACTAAATTTATTATTCTCCTTTTGATCAATGATGTCTTCTAACGAGAGGGGGTGACCAGACTCAAGAAAAGTACGGACATCTTCTATTGTGAAAGGACAACCGGCCAGAAAAAGTTGACGTGTGAATTCATATTTTTCTCCTTTTAGCGCCATGCGAATTGCTGGCTTTATTCCTGAATTTTCACCCTCAGTAGCAAACGTGCTTGAATCTTCTTTATATCTTGCTAAGTATTTACTAAACTGAGCCCCATCGCCCACATTAATCGCTTTTAAAAGACTAGCACCGTTCTCTTGAGGTGTTTTGCTCCTACCCAGTTAAAGACTGAACCTTCCTTTTGATGATGACACTATTTTCTCCTCAATAGAATAGATTATAATCGTAACATAAAAAAAGAGATTAAAAACTTATTTAATAGAAATAAATATAGCATAGCTCATCTGTGAAACATGGCAATCTGCTGAGACACTAAGCGTGATTCAAAGGCAATAAGGTCACAGTCATTAGCTATCTTGACATATCCAGCAAACACCCATTTCGTATGAATCGATTTAATTCTCACATTTTATCTTTTCAGTATGCTCACAGCGAATCTTTCTAAGTTCTTTATAAAATGTATTCTCATCTGTATAACCATCAAAACGTCCAAGTTCATACTTCTTATCTTTGTCATCATTGATCAAAATGAATGTAGGCGTAGCATTGACATCCTCTTTCAACACATGCTCTGATGCCTCAGGCATGCCTAATGCTATATTATATAGTTTGATGATTGGTACAGGCAGCTCACTCTGCCACAACTTCTTATTTGGATAATTTGAATAAGCAGAGTCTAGAAACTTTTCACAATGATAGCACCCAGGGGCATACAAAACCCATAATTCATCCGCATAAATGTTCTGCGATAAAACCGCAAACACACACAATAATCTAATCAACATATCAATAACTCTTTAAAGTTATCTTACATTACAACAAATGATCCCACTCGTCCATCACCTTCCCTTTCCCTGCATAGATCCTGCTACACAACATATCAGTCTCAGCTGCTTGATAATGTTGATAAAAATGTGCAAGAGGCTCGTACCTCTCATGCTTAGATATCATTTTCGCATACAGCGACATCATCATGGTATGAGCTAATAATTTCAAATAATCTGATGCTAAAAATGCGGCATACTCAACATCACCCATATGTTTGAGCAAATGTTTATTCACCCCTTCCAAAGCATCCAACTTTCTCAGTATATCATCACGAAGGTAGGCTGGTGATAAGTTTGCACATTCTTTTGCCCAATGTAAAAATTGCATCAATGATTTACCTCCGTCTTTAGCAATTTTACGGCCAACCAGATCCAACGCTTGAATACCATTGGTCCCTTCATAGATAGTTGTTATTCTTGCATCACGAAAGATCTGCTCTATACCATACTCCTTAGTATACCCAGCCCCGCCTAAGATCTGCTGAGCCATTGCAATATTCGTAACAGCACTATCTGTGCAGAAACTTTTAATAATAGGCGTACAAAAAGCGACCCTATTGTCTTCATTTTCATCAATCCATTGACTGACTTGAGCTACAAACATCCTGCATCCTAGATTATTCGCACGAATGGATAACAGCATTCTTCGTATATCTGGGTGCACCCATATTAAATCTGCTTCATGATCTTGGTTCCATTTATCCTTTATCAATGAGCGTGATTGGCGTCTTTGCTTTGTAAACTCTCTGGCAATCTGATACGCTAATTCTGAACTAGCCAACCCTTGCACCCCAACTGCAATACGTGCTGGATTCATCATTGCAAACATGGCCTTCATTCCCTTATTCTTCTCACCGACAAGATACCCCTCTGCATTATCAAACTTCATCACACACGTCGGAGAGGCATGCTGCCCCATTTTATCTTCAAGACCTATACACCGCACACCATTTAGACTACCATCCTCAAGGTATTTTGGGACAACAAACATCGATATTCCTTTAATTCCAGCTGGTGAATCCACACATCTAGCTAAAACTAAATGTATAATATTGTCACTAAGCCCATGTTCTCCAAAAGTAATCCAAATTTTCTGACCTGAAACCAAATAATGATTTTCTTTAGCTATGGCTTTTGTTCTGATAAGGCCCAAATCAGTCCCACAGTGTGGTTCTGTTAAACACATCGTTCCAGTCCACTGCCCTGTTGCCATTTTTGGTAAAAAACGTTCTTTTATTTCCTGGCTACCTGCACTTTCTATAGCGCCAATAGCACCATGAGTCAGTAAAGGGCAGGTTGATAGTGCTAAATTCCCAGATGAAAGCATTTCAGTCACCATATTACATACGACCATGGGCGCTTGTGCACCTCCGTATTGTTTTGAATGAGGCAGAAGAAATAGGCCCTGATCGCATAACATTCTATATGCCTCTACATGTTTCTCTGGCAATGTCACTGTATAGCTGTCTTGGTGGTATATTAAACCCAACTCATCACCTACTTGATTGGTCATTGAAATCTCTTTTTCCGTGATTTCAGCAACTTGGCGTAATAAATCATGGGTTAAATCGCGATCAAAATTATGGCTTTTGTAAGACAGCATGTCTAAAATATCAGTATAATCTGCTAGCGGTGCTCGGTAGTTTTGCATGATGGCAGCTCCTTGTTTCATGAGAAGTATCGGCCATAAAAAAGAAGGCAAACTGAAAAACTGAATATAGGTGTAATAATCATGGACTTAAAAAGACCCATGTCTTTTATGTTGCATAAAAAAACACTATTGCCATTAAAAATATTTTTTATTTACGAAAGAAGAGCGTTAGCGGTACAAACACTTGCATTCACAATCAAAATCTCTACAATAACATATAGTTCATCTAAGGACTCGAAATGATCAAACGTGTTCATCTAGGGCTTATTTCACTGGTTCTGCTTAATCTTTTTCCCGCAAGCTTCCTCTTTTCATGTACCCCCCTGTGGGCTCTTGATAGCGGTCTTTCTCTTGCTAAAGTTGGACTCATCTCACTTACCTTCGCACCCAATAGCTTTAAATTTCTATGGGCCCCTATCAGTGATATACTTAAAGGACGATTTAAGTTTGATTATTTGACTATCACTCTTACATCAAGCTTCCTTATTCTTATATGTATGATTTATTTATCAATGATTGATCCACGAAAAAACTATGAAATCTTTATTGGTTTGCTTTTCTTTATGAATTTCCTCAAATCATTCATATGGGATACAATAGACGGCTATCGTAGCCAACTTTTTTCTGATCAAGAACAAAAACTTGCCACTTCCATTTTCATGTCTACATACCGTGGCGGCATCATGGCAATTACAGGACTATCAATTTTAATTGCCAAATGGATTGACTGGCATGTTGTTCTACAAACAGAAGTTGTCCTTATGACTGTTTTATTAATCAGCACAGCAAAGCTTCTTCCTCGTTCGCCTGCATTCTTCAAACAAAAACCTTTTTCAGTCCTTTCTGCATTTAGTGGGATGACCAAAAGTATACCTCTCACTTTAGGAATCATCATGATACTCACGTATCGATTCGGTGATATTTGGATTTTCTCTTATTTGCCAGTATTTCTTAAAGAGTCAGCACATATGAGTACAACAGACGCTGGTTTACTCGTTCAAATCATGATGCCATGCAGCATCGTGGGAATCTGGCTGGCTAAAAAAATATCGAACACAATAAACAACTACAGATTGATGTATATGACTGCTGTAGCTCACTTTGCTGTACTTCTACTTCTTGGCTCTACTGTTCAGTTCCAGCATTATTACTGGCTTATAGCCACTGTCTTTATTGAAGAAATCATCTCCGGATTCTTCTTTTATACCGCCTCGATATGGATGATAAGATGCAGAAACCCGGAGTACCCAGCCTACTCAATAGCCACTTTCTCAAGCCTCATTAATATACCTACAATTTTTGTTGGCCCAGCAACAACTTACCTTGTTAATCAACAGGGCTGGTTTGGTTTCTTTGAAATCCCGATGATCACCACTCTGGCAAGCATCATGATTTTACAATGGTATCTGAAATATGCACGTCAGACAGCTAAAACTATCCCTGCATATTCCCAATAACACCACAGCATATAAGGATAATTATGACCCAGAAAAAATACGACTACGCGATCAAAGGCTCCATGAAACGTCCTAATGATTGTCCATGGGGGCCACAAACTGAGAAGGCTTTAAAGCATTTCCCAATCAATAATGACCAACCACCTCAAACACTTATTCAATTCTATATCCTGCTTAAAAGATCCTGCGCCCTTGCCAATCAGGAGCTTGGCGCTATCAGCAACAAAAAAGCCAGCCTCATTGTTCAAACATGCGATAGGCTTCTTGCACAAGCAAAGCCAGAGTTTTTTCCTCTTCCTATATGGATTAGTGGCAGCGGAACTCCAAGCAATATGAATATCAATGAAGTTATCTCGTCTCTAGCAACAGCACTGGGTAATGAGAAAAATCTTTTCATCCACCCTAATGACGATGTCAATGCTTCACAATCCACCAATGACTCATACCCAACTGCTATCCATATTACGCTTGCCTACTTAGTGGTTCACAGATTGATGCCCGAATTAATTAAAATGAGAGATCAATTAGCCAAACTCGAAGAGAAGTATGCTCATGTAATTAAAATCGGCCGAACTCACCTTCAAGATGCTGTGCCAATGACTGTAGGACAACTATTTGGGACATATCAAGATGTTATTAGTCAATCTGTTCAACGCATCCACCAATCTCTAGATGGATTATTTGAGCTATCAATAGGTGGGACTGCTATAGGAACTGGCCTGAGTGCACCAAAAGGATTTGATCAAGCTGTCTGTGAGAGTTTATCTGAAGAGCTAAAACTTCCTTTTAATGCAGCATCAAATAAATTCATGGGAATCAGTATGCACAGTGCACTAAATGATCTTGGCTTTGCTCTAAGTGACTTTTCTGCCAGTTATAATAAAATAGCAAATGATCTCAAACTTCTGAGCTCAGGACCTCGCTGCGGCCTTGGTGAGTTCACATTACCAATCAACGAACCAGGCTCATCCATTATGCCTGGAAAAATTAACCCCACACAATGTGAGTCTGCTTCAATGGTTGCATTTCAAGTTATGAGCAACCAAAGCCTTATCCAAATGTGTTGTACATCTGGCCAATTAGAGCTCAATACTTATAAACCGTTGATAGGTTCTACTCTTGTCAAATCTGTTATGCTCCTAAGTGACTCACTTGAAAAATTCACTGAGTATTGCCTGAATGGCCTCACTGTCAATGAGGAACACATCACTGAACAACTAAAAAGATCGTTGATGCTCATAACTGGCCTAAAAAATGTGATAGGCTATGATAAATGTGCTGAGATAGCAATGCAAGCCTATCAATCTAAAAAAACAATTCGTGAAATAGCGCTTGAACTAGGCTACTGCGATGGGGAGACATTCGACACACATACCAACCCAGCGAATATGATTGGGGAATATCATGATGAGTTCTAACCAACCTTCATAGTGATTTGGCGTCCAACTAACTGACGTATATTAATAACACCCTGGGGCATAATCATATAATGCCCTTTAAAGCCAAGAATCTCCCCTTCAATAATCTCGTTAGCTGTAATTTTTAATGCTACAGCCTTGGCAATCATAGGCTGATAACTGATAGTCTGCCAAGGCCTATCAATAATTTCTATTCCATCGAGTGCCCCTGCATACACGGCTATTGCTTGGTCTCTTAATTGCAAAACATGGCTTTTTTGATTTTCCCACACACTCTCATCCACCGATGGGGTTGCTAACATCTGCCGCCAGTTTGTTTTATCAGCCATGGTTTTAGCCATATGTGATTCAATGAGACCTGCCTGTAAACGGTTTTTTGTCTCGAGTATAACTGTTGCACCGACAGCGCCCTGTTCCTGCCACCTTGATCTGACTCTTTTTTTGCGTGTGACCCCCACCTTAAGTGACGACGTCCATGCCACATAAACAACATGTGGCTGCATACAATGACTTAGCCCCCAATCTTCTTCACGGCAAGTTCCCAGGTGAAAATGACATAACTCTGGACGTAATATACATAAATCACATCGAGCAAGTTTTCGTACACATGGAAAACAGTACCCATTTTGGAATAATTTTTTAACTGGGCGAGAGCAGTAACAACACGATAACTCACCGTTGTGATGAATGCTGAGTTGTTTTCCTCTAAACTGACTCAAATCTAAAATTCTCTCACCATAATAGAGCTCATATACACCGGGATGAGATATAGAGAAACCCGTAACTATATCACTCATGGGCTATCACCCAGACTTGCTTTTCACGAGAAACACGCCTGTCTGGTGAAAGCAGGACTAACTTCACTTGAGTGGCAACTGGCACATGCGTATATGCTTTGGCTCTAAATACAAATTTCCTTATTCCAGGTGCACCTATCCTATTTGATTGTGGTGGCATAAACTCTGAGTAAATCGGTTCCAGTATATTAGGACTCCAATCAGATAAAAACCAGAGATGCCCAGTTGAAGGATTTTCTTCGACTTGCAGCTCAACTTGCTCTTTCTTCTGATCTATAACAACAGTCTGTGCATGTAAGTTAAGACACAGTATAAGGATAACTAGCATGGTGATCTCCGGCGTTGACAGTAATGTTGCAGCAGACTATACAAAAAATAGGTTAGTGATGAAGTAAACAAGACCAAAAAGGGTTTTAAGGCCAATGCTGATAAACAAAGCAACATGAAAAATACACACATGTATTGCTGCTTACGTGGCAAAGTTGTTTTCTTTAAACTAGGAAAAGGGATACGAGAAACCATGGCACATGAGCTAATCAGCATTAAAAACACAATCACAGACTCATGACCGTATGTAGAAAAAAAGTGTGGGCTTTCATACTGGCAACCAACATAGCCCACCAGCATCGCTGCTGCAGATGGACAAGGCATCCCAAAAAAAGAGGCGGACTCTTCTGCTTTCGCGTTAAATTTAGCAAGACGAATAGCCACTGCACCTATCCAGATAAAGGCAAGCACTGGCCAGAAATCTTTCAATCCTCGCAAATGCCACTCAAGAGCGATAAAGGCTGGCGCACAACCAAATGCAACTAAGTCAGCTAATGAATCAAACTGTGCTCCAAAAGCACTTATAGTATTCGTTAATCGCGCAACTCGCCCATCCATAAAGTCAAAAAACATTGCCATTAAAACAGCAAAACAAGCCTGATGAAAAGCCCCTTCAATTGCTTTCATCATTGCAAAGCAACCAAGAAATAATGTCATACATGTGAGTAAGTTGGGAAGGAAAAGGAGATTTAGTTTAATAGGATTCTGTTTCATATCCCTTCTTCTAAATTTAATGATTTTCATTGCAGACTCAATCTTATAGCTCATTAACACTATTGCATAGTTTAATGAAATTTGCTAGCTTCATAGAATTGCAGTGAAACTTAAGAGATGAACAGAAACCCACAGACATTTTCGGCAGTAGCTTTTATCATACAAGCCTTCTTCCTTTTTCTCGAACGACTTAGAGCTACTTTCTTTTTGAAGAAAATCCCTCAAAAGACAGTGACAGTTTTTGGCTCTGCCCAAGTCAATTGTCCTCAAGAAATCTACCAACAAGCATATGATATTGGTCGTATTGCTGCAGAAAACAACTGGGCAGTGCTCACTGGCGGCGGGCCTGGCGTCATGGCTTCAGCCAACAAAGGCTGTTACAACAATGGCGGCCAATCGTTTGGTTGCACTATCGTTATACCATCTGAGCAGACTTCTAACGACCACATTCACAAGTCATTCAAAGCACATTCCTTTTGTACCCGTAAGGATCTTTTAATACGTCAAACAAAACTATTCGTAGTTCTACCTGGTGGCTTTGGCACACTTGATGAGGTCTTTGAAGTACTTAATTTAATGAGAACAAAGAAAATTCCTGCAAAAAAAGTAGTCTTATTCGGTAAAAAGTTTTGGCAACCACTACTCCAGTTCCTGTCTCAAACAGTTCTCTCTTATAAGATGTACCATCCAAAGGACCTTGATCTCGTCGTCTCAATTGATACTCTTGAAGAGTTCCAGGAATTACTCCAAAATCATGAATAAATATAATCTCTTAGCCAACTGCATTAGCATAAGCCGAATTGTTTTAATGCTCCCCTTTGTCATACTTTTCTATCAACAGCAATATCTTTCTGCAATGACGTGTGCATTAATTGCTGTAGCTACAGACTATTTTGATGGCCTGATTTCACGCCTTTCCCCGCACAAAAGTCAATTTGGCTCATGGATAGACCCTCTTGCTGATGCTTGCGTGATGCTGACAGTTCTTGTGCTATTTACTTATGAAAATAAAATTCCACTGTGGTTTTTTATCTGGGTTATTCTTCGTTACATTGCCTTTATTGTCATTGCTCTTGTCCAAAAATCTCGTGGAACTATGATACAGTCATCCATTTGGAATAAAGTGTCTGTTGGCTTTTTTGCGGGTTACTTTTTTTCCTTGCTCCTTTCCTACACAGATAATCTTTTCACTTATTTAAATTCACCACTCCTTGGTATCACTTGCATCCTGCAAATTGTCAGCGTCTATGTGGCTGGAAAAAACATAATCACCAAAAAACATACGTGAGCTATCAAACACTATTAAAACAATACAGTCTGTAACAAATAAAATGCAACCCCCATAGTCACCAAGAATATACCTTCGATTCGATTGATACGCAGGACACGGTCAAACTGCGCGGTAAAAAGCCAAAAAGCGCCTGTTAGAATGACCAAGAAGATGAATTCACGCCACAAACTAGTACTCGAGAATGTCTGATTGTAAGTGAGTACGGCTAATGGCAGTGCAAACAACAACAAAAATAAGTTAGATCCTAATGCTGTACCTACAGCCAGTTCATCTTCGTTATGATATGCCGCATATATAGCTGCTACTATTTCAGGAAGGCTCGTTCCGATAGCTACAGCTGTCATCCCTACAAATGTTGGTGCTAGCTTAAAATGGTTGGCAACAAATATGGCGCCATACACAACCCATGTTGAACCGACCTGTAAAACAACAATACCCAGTACAAATAAAGTAAGAGTCGTTATCATTGAAAATCGCTTAGGTGGATGCATCTGTATTTGTGATACCTCTGTTTTAAGATTAGAATGCATCCACACAAGCCATGCAATAAGGCAAGCAAGCAATATCAACCCGTCAGCCTTCGATACAGTGCCATCAGCAAGCAAAAGAAATGTTAAACTTAAAACAAAAAAAGAAATCGGCAGGTCCTTCTTGACCACCTCTGTCTTCACTACAATAGGTTTTATAATAGCTGCAAGCCCTATTGCAAAGCTCAGATTAGCCACATAAGAACCAATTATATTACCAATGGCAAGATTAATCTGACCCTCACGGACAGATTCAATCACAACACATAATTCAGGAAGGGACGTAGCAAAACTCAGTACAATCATTGCTAACCAAACCTTGGGCAATCGGAGTTTATAAGCGATGGATGATGCTGATTTAATAAACCAGTTAGCACCAAGCATTAGCAAAACGAACCCAACAAAGAACTGACAAAAAGATAAGACCATTAATCTTCTTCCTTAAATAAAACCGCATCAGAACCCAATACAGACTTAATTCGACGACCTGACAAACTGTCATGCTCAAGCATATATACAGCTAAAGGGTTTGTTAGATATGTCTGTATCGCCCTTTTTAACGGTCTAGCACCGTATTGTGGATCATACCCTTTATCACTTAACCATGCAATAACTTGCTCGGGGATAATCAACAGTACATCCTGCTCGGCCAAACGTTTGATAAGATGCTGACATTGAATAGACACTATTCGGTGTAAACTCTCCTTGTCCAATGAATCGAAAATCACAATATCATCAATACGATTGAGGAATTCAGGTTTAAAAAAAGCTCTAAGGGCATCCATCATCATCGCTTTATCGCTAGAACCCGAACCCAGATTAGACGTCATGACCATAATTGTATGGCGGAAATCGACAGTTCTTCCTTGACCATCGGTCAAACGACCATCATCTAGTACTTGCAATAATGTATTAAAGACATCTGGATGTGCTTTCTCTACTTCATCAAGCAGAACGACTGTATAGGGACGCCTGCGAACTTGCTCAGTCAGATAGCCACCTGATTCATAGCCCACATAGCCTGGAGGAGCTCCAATCAACCGAGCCACTGCATGTTTTTCCATATACTCTGACATATCAATACGTACTAATGCATGATCATCATCAAATAACTCATCTGCTAATGTCTTGCACAATTCAGTTTTACCTACACCTGTCGGGCCTAGAAATAAAAATGAGCCAACTGGGCGGTGGATGTCCCCAATGCCTGCACGATTGCGCTGAATAGCATGGACCACAGCCTTGATTGCTTTTTCTTGACCAATGAGCCGCTCATGCAGGACTTTGCCCAATGATAGCAAGCGTGCTTTGTCGCTGCTGAGCATTTTAGTCACCGGAATACCTGTCCATTTTGAAACGATCTGAGCCACCTCATGCTCAGTCACATTATTGCGTAAAAGTGTTAGTGAGCTTTTCACTTGTTTTTCTTTCTCTGTGAGCTGTTGTTCTAATCCTGGAATACGACCATATTGAATTTCTGACATCAAAGCCAGATTGTTTTCACGCGTGGCTATTTCTAGATCTACCCGCGCTTGATCAAGCTTTTCCTTTATTTGTTGCACCACTTGCAAATGATCTTTTTCCAACAACCATACTCTCTCAAGAGAGGAATACTCTTCTTCGGCTGATTTGATTTGCTTTTCTATATCCACAAGACGTTTTTTAGATGATGCGTCCTTATCCTTTTTTATGGCCTGACACTCCATGCGTAGCTGAGTCAGCTGTCTATCTAGAATATCCAATGATTCAGGCTTTGAATCCATTTCCATACGAATCTGACTGGCTGCTTCATCTATAATATCAATTTCTATATCCGGTGACTGTCTTCCTGGAATAAAACGATGACCATAGCGTGTTGAAGCAATAATGGCATCATCACTAATTCCCACACCATGATGAATCTCATACTTCTCTTTTAATCCACGTAGGATAGCAATTGTATCCTTCTCTGAGGGCTCATCCACTTTGACTAGCTGAAAGCGACGCTCAAGTGCAGCATCCTTTTCTATATACTGGCGATACTCATCAATTGTTGTCGCTCCAACACAATGCAGCATTCCTCTTGCTAAAGCAGGCTTAAGCATGTTACTTGCATCCATGCCACCTTCCGTACGTCCAGCACCCACTAGCATATGCAGCTCATCAATAAACAAAATAATCTGATCCGCTTGTTCTTTGATAGCGTTCAGAACTTTTTTAAGCCGCTCCTCAAACTCACCCCGGTACTTAGCTCCAGCAACCATTCCTGCTATATCCAAAGCTAACAAGCGTTTCCCCCTCATCCCCTCAGGGACCTCTTCATTGGCAATGCGCTGAGCAAGACCTTCCGCAATTGCTGTCTTACCTACCCCCGGTGCTCCCACGAGAACGGGGTTGTTTTTTGTGCGCCGCTGCAACACCTGTATCAAACGTCTAATTTCATGGTCACGCCCTATAACTGGGTCTATACGACCTGCCCGAGCAGACTCAGTCAGATCATGCGTATATTCATTCAAAGCTTCTTGGTTTTCATTCACTTGTTCATTGGATCCCTGCCTAACTAAGGAAGCCTGATCCAATCCGCATTGAATCATTAACTGCACAAGCTCTGACCTTCCTTCCACCAATGCTATCAGCAACATCCTGCTGTTAAAAGGCTGATTGTACTTATGCGAGAGTTGTTGAGCAACATTGAAAATCCTGACACTTTCACGGGACAAGTTCACTTCTCCTGGAAGGCCAGTATTTTTTGGCAAATGTTGGAGTTTCTCACTGAGAATATCTTTGAGTTTTGCCGTGTTGACTTTTGCATCGACAAGTGCTTTAAGTATTCTTTTATCCTCAAGCATCGCTAATAACAAATGTTCAGGCTGAATCATTGCATGCTCATTTCTCAAAGAAAGTTCATTGGCTAAAGAAAGATTTTTCCGTAAATCAGTCGTCATCTTTTCTTCCATCTAATCCTCTCCATTGATCTTTCCATTATTGTATCATATAATTCACTTAAATGGAGTAACTATGCCCCGTTTGATAACAGAATAAATAAATATGCTTGCTTTTATCTCTGTCTTGATTAATAATGCAATATGATCAGAATACTCTTTATCACTCAATGGCTTGTCTTAGCATCATTCAGTTCTCATTGCAGCGCAGATACGCTTGATCATATTATTGCCAGAGGAACTGTCCGATGTGGCATTACAAAAGTTTTTGATAATGAACAAACAAACCCTCAACTGCGAAGCAGCATAGCTGCTGACTTGTGCCGCGGCATATCTGCAGCCCTTTTTCAAACTCCTGACAAAGTTGAGTTTCTCGACACCACTCTTGCCAATCGCTTTAAGTTTCTTGATAATAATAAAGTCGATATATTAATTGCACACACATCCATTACACAATCACGTGAGCTGCAATACCTGCATTCAACCCCCTATTTCTTCGATCAACAGAGCATCCTCGTCCCTAAAAGGTCATCGATTAACAGCTTAAAACAGCTTAATGGTGCAGTCATATGTATTAAGAATAATACGACGCACCGAGCTAATCTTAAGAACATCGCTGCAAATGAAGGTATTGCATACCAATCCATTTATTACAACACAAATGATGATGGGCTCAAACTCTTACAAAATGGCTCATGCGACGCACTCTCGGCTGACCATGTTATACTTTGTGACATCATAGCCAATCACACTAATTCACTGAACTATAGAATACTACCTGAGGACCTATCATTGGAAGTCATATCACCGATGATGCGCCTGGATGACAGTCGCCTTCAAAAACTCACCAACTGGGTTATATACGCACTTATTCGTGCTGAAGAGTTAGGCCTAACACAAGCCACTGTGCGGCAGTCCTACAGCAGCCCACATCCACAGATTAAACAATTTATCAGTCGCAGTGAAACAGCGCCATACAGTTATGTTGGTCTACAAAGGAACTGGTCATTTAACTTAATTAAATCAATAGGAAACTACCGAGAAATATACGAACGTAATATGGCATCGCATGCTCAATGCCCCAGAAAGCTCAATTCTCTTTGGAAAGACGGTGGTCTGTTGTACGCCCCTTTCTTTGGCTAACATGTTCAATCCACAAAAGGCCCAGCACACCTATTGTCAGGTAAGCGTCAGCTAAATTGAATACATACCAATGATAGGAACCATAGTACAAATCAATGAAATCAATTACATGCCCGTAGAATATACGATCAATTGTATTGCCCACTGCTCCTGCAACCATCAAAGACCATGTCCACACAAACAATCTAGACATATCCTTTTTTTTTGACCACACGTAGAAATAGACTAAAAAAACAAGAACACACAACACATGAAACCAAATGCCTATACCAGATAAAAAACCAAAAGCTACACCGTGATTGAAAACCAAAGTAAATTGGCAGCCAGGAAAAACATTCACTGAAGAAACTAAATCAAGAACGTACTGTTTTGAGACAATATCAACTGCAAGGAGAGTAGCAGTAAGAGGAAGCATCAGCTTGAGCATTTAACGCCTAATCCTTGCTGTGCTTGATTCGTACGCTCAATGTTACTCTGAGAATTCATACAATCATTTAAATCCCCTAAATCTTCAGCTTTAATCAATGCCTTGTACCGAAATAAAGTTTGTGACAACCTATCATGTAATTGTTTGCAATCTGTGACATTCATTGCACAGAAATGAGTTTTACGTTGCATTAGTACATAATAAACATCTTTATTAGCCTCATTGCCACAGATATTCTTACAAATCCTCTCAAAGTCTATTAATCGTTGCACAGGCTCTTGACCATTGCGATCACTCGAACACTGCTCGCATCGCTGACGCGTATACTTTAGAACAAAACGAAGAACAAGAGGAGCATGTTCTGGCTTCACCTTTAATGGAATACTAAATGAATGCATCACTTGACTTAATTCATTTGCAAGTGGCTTGTATACCATTTTCTCTTGCTCTGAATAGGTTTTATTAGTTATACACAATGGATCATCATACTGTGACGTTTCTTTTTGCAAAGATTCCCTTTGACGAATGTATTGTTCGCGCTGTCTTTTCAACCATTTAAGATAGTTATTACGTTGGCGTCTGCTGGCAGCTTTCTGTGATTTAAAGAACTGGCGGATACACAGTATTTTATGATGCATGCGTTTCCTTTCGATATAGCCTAATTCCAAAAAAACAGCATGGTCCAAAGCTTTGTTTTTATCATTATGTTCCTGTAAGAGTTTTTTAATAACAATATTTTGTTTTTTAATATTTTTATTTGGCACGAATTGAGTCATGTAGCATTGCCTGTTAAAATGTCTCTAATATTTAGCACACATTGTGACACAATGTCAACTCTACCTCAAAAGCTTGTCAGTATTTCTATGCACGGCACAGCCTACCTATCCACAATCAGCTTATAGCCTAACTTAATAAACATATGCAGACTATTTGTCAAATAAGTCTTTATAATTCATAAGATAAAAGATGTTGACTCTATCTCTGTGATGTGATACTTTAACAAAAAACAGGAATAAGATTATGGCAGTAGAAGAACAAAAAATCTCCCCCGCAGTAAACACACCCCCCACAATATATATGCAATTACAGCGTGCTCAGTTTACCTTGAGAAGAGCTCCTCAGGGAACTACTGTGGTAAGAGGACCAAGCTTACCAATGAGGCCGCAAGATAAGACTCCATCATGGAATAAGCAATTACGAGAAGCATCATCCCCCCTGAATCCGTTACATCCCATGCCTAGAAGCCCCCAAAATTCCTGTTTTTGGGGCCAAAATAATTTCTCCCCAGCAGCAATATCACCCCTACCAGGAAGGTACAATAGATATATTACGATCACCCCAAGAGTTACCCCAGAAGAATTACATTTTTCACCTGTAAGTCAAGCCTTTATAGGCAGAATACACCCTCCTTATGGGGTAGCACCTGTACAAAGGAGGCTGTTCGAAGGGGAACTATCACCTCTCAACACAGCTTCACGACCAGTAAGTGCTGTCACACCAGCTCCAGCTAATCCGCCAAGTACACCCATGGTGAATTCACCACATTCTTCTCTTGGAACAACTCCAGCTAATACGCCACCTGCATCCAGAGCGGGTTCACTAGCAAGTGCTGATGCAACAGCTCCAGCTAATCCGCAACTTGCAGAAGCTCCAGCTACTCCGCCAAGAACACCCATAGTGAATTCACCACATTCTTCTCTTGGAACAACTCCAGCTAATACGCCACCTGCAT